>JAFZQL010000083.1 GCA_017620435.1 Erysipelotrichaceae bacterium | reverse complement strand
GTCGACATTGTTACCGATACCAGAATACCTTTGCTGTTTCAGAAGGACGGAAAGTTCTTCAGTATCATATTTGAAAAGGAGTAACGAAATATGAAGAAAAGTTTATTAGTCATTTTCCTGCTGATCTGTATGATCCTTGCAGGGTGCAGCTCAACGGGAACCGCATCAGAAGTCTCAGAAGACAACACGATCGTTTTACCGGCAGCGGATGAAACAGATCTTGGATCGGATCCGTTTAACCGGAATACCCTGGGTATCGTCGATGAAGATGTGACCAGAGATCATTTCCACAATCAGAACAGAGAGACCGTTCCGCAAACGGCAGACAGTCTGAACTGGGAAGATTTTGATTTCTACTACGACATCATGTACGGCGATATTCCGGAAGAAGCCTATTACCCGGCTGTCAAGTATGCCGAAGGGATCTGGAAATACGATCTGATATTCCGTTACGATTCATCGGACGGCTATTACTTTGAAGAGATGGGATATGCGGAATTTGAAGTCGATTACGACAGGGATGAGCTTATCATCACCCTGCATCCGAGAATTGCGAACGACGGATATGAAGCGTGGCCGGAGTCGGATGAAGAGATCGGCTATGAACCGTTCGGCGGCAGTTTTGACGAGGAAGGCAATCTGAGACTCTACGGCAACAATGCGGTTCTTGACTGCCAGTATTACTACGCCTATTCCGGAAGAGAATACTTTATCGGCGAGCTCTGGCTCTCGGAAGAAGATTTCGGCGTATTCCTGATGACCAGAGGGCAGGAATAAACGACAGCGCATCAAACTATATAACAATGCCGTGCATATGCACGGCTTTCTTGTTGATAGAGGATAGAAAACAGAATAGAATGAGGTTAATGAGAAAAGGAATGCTTTTTAAGAAGAAGGAGATCACATCATTTGAGACGGTATACCTCAGGATCAGTGCCATGCGTTATATGCATGAATATGAGATCATCGCCGACGGCGAAAAGGCAAAGCTGCTGTTTTATGAAAATGCCTGGGCAGATGAAGAAAGGATACCTTTGAAACAGATCCTCTGCAGCAAAGATGAGATCCTGCAGCTTCTTAATGACTGCGCAGTCTTCCGCTGGGACGGCTTTTTCGGGAAACACCCCCGCAACGTGAGTGACGGAGAGGTGTTCCTGTTTCAGACTCTTGTCAACGAAGGAGAAAAGATCAGAGCGGAGGGATCGGAAAACTTCCCGAAACATTATTCTGAATTGAAAAACGGTCTTAGAAAACTGCTGGACAGGGAGGAAATAAAGTGATCAGGAAAGCGGAACAGAAAGATGTTTCCCGTATTGCGGAAATACTGGTCTTTGTCAAGCGGATCAAGTTCCGTCCGATCTTTCAGGACGATGATTATTCGTTCAATGAACTGCAGGTTTTATCTGTAGCGGAAAAGTACGCGAAACCGGAGGTGCTGGGTCACATTTGGGTCTATGACGACGGGATCGTCAAGGGACTGGTTCATATCGAAGGTAAGGAGATCGTTGAACTCTATGTCGATTATTTCTTTCAGAACCGGCAGATCGGTTCAGAACTGCTGGAATACGCCAAGAAGGAGCACGGGTGTTCCTATCTCTGGGCGATCGAAAAGAATACCGATGCGATCCGTTTCTATGAAAGACACGGTTTCCATCTGAGTCAGGAAAAGAAATTTGAAGAAGGAACGACCGAGTATCTGGTCAAGATGCGGACCCGGGAGGATGAGGAATGAGACTGACGACGCTGTGCTATATCGAAAAAGACGGCTGTTACCTGTTGATGCACAGGATCAGGAAGCAGCAGGATGAGAATGCCGGAAAATGGATCGGCATCGGCGGCCACATGAAGGAAGAGGAAAGTCCCGAGGAATGTGTACGCAGAGAGATCCTGGAAGAGACGGGTCTGACGGTAGAAGATCTGAAACTCAGAGGCATCCTGACTTTTATTCTGCCTGCCTGGGGCAATGAACTGACTTTTCTTTATACCGCATCAACAAATGAAGAAGTCTCCAGAGAATGCAGCGAAGGCGTCCTGAAATGGATCCCGATCGATGAGGTGATGGATCTTCCTTTATGGGAAGGAGACAGGGTATTTCTGCCGCTGCTGAAAGAAGAAAAAGACTTCTTCTCCATGAAGCTGATCTATGATGAAGAGGGTCATCTTCAGCAGTATCGGACAGAGGTCTAAATGTTTACATTTTCGGGTACAGAAAGTAAACTATATATTAGAAAAGATATTGTTTATAAGAAATGAAAAGCGTAGTGAAGTGTTACCGTTGCGGTAAAGAGTATGATCTGAATTCCAGGAACATCAAGGAGATCATTTCCTGCAGCCACTGTCATCAGCAGATGAGATTTACGGAGAAGACAAGAAAACATTTTCGTCTGGTCCGTTACTTTTTTGTTTTACTGATCTGTCTTGTGCTGGCGTTCGGGATGTCTCTGGTAACCGCAAACAACTACATCGTACTGCTGGTAATGATGGGCGTTGCGATGGTGATCGCGAACTTTTCCGACAACTGGTGCATGCTACTGACAGACAGGATCTTCGGACTGCAGTACGAGGAGTATCATCAGGAGAAGATCTCCAAGAAGCAGCAGCGTAAAGAAAGAAACACCAAAAAGAAAGGTCTTTTCAGCAAGAAGGAGAACTGATGGATTTTACGGAACGTTTTGATTTATATAAAGAGGGCGGAATGATCAACGACAGCGATATCGAGGATATCCTGAAAGTAATCGATCTGTTCAAGAACGAATACGGTGTCGTTCTGGAAGAAGAGAATGCCGCTCCGTTTATCGCACATCTGTGTGCCGCCTACGGCAGACTGGTCACCCACGAGGAAGTCGATGAAGTGCCGGAAGCCGTCATGGAGGAACTGAGATCTCTGGATTCTTATGCGGAATCGCTGGAGATCCTTGAAAAAGTTATGAATGCGACCGAAAACCCGCTGAATGAAACAGAACAGGGTTATGCGTTGCTTCATATAAATAATTTAATAGCTCAGTTTAAGGAAACCGGTGAATGGCACACCGCTTCTCAAGCCGAGTGAACGATTAATTAAAAAAGAAGGGGTAAAATTATGGTTACAAATTTTGTATTTCCACAACTGCTTAGAACTGTCGTTCTGGTAGCGATCGCAGCGTGGGCAAGCCTGCTTTCCCACATGTGCATCTCCAACTTCAACGATGGCGCTAGACCTGTCTTCCCGGAACTGATGGAAGGCAGAATGACCCGTCCTGAATTCGCCGTTGTCGTTACCGGCATGGGCTTCGGCTGGGTCATGGCTGGTTTCAACCAGTGGTTAGGCACAGGCCTTATCGCCTGCCACCTGATCCTGATCGCTACGGACTGTATCGGTGCATGGTCACCTAACAAGTATGTAGCTCTGGCTCTTGGTGCTGCGTATGGTCTGCTTTGTGCTTACGGTACACAGGCTATCGGTGCATTATTCAACGGTCTGCCATACAACTTCCTGAATGACCTGACAAATATCACCAGCCCTGTCCTTCCTATCTTCTGCATGTATCCGGCAATTGCCATAGCCGGTCAGTTCGGAGCTAAGAAGGGTATCGTCGCTGCAGTCGTTACAGGCATCGTCTACATCGTATGCACGATCGTAGGAAGCGTACAGCTCGGCAAGACATCAATGGCTCTGTATCCTTACACGTTCGCTATGCTGGCAGGCATGATCTGTCTGGTTATCAATGCCGTTCAGGCTTCCAAGAACGCTGAAGCGATCGAAACGACAGAAGAAGAAGAAAACATCTTCACCAAGAACGCGCAGAGAATCAAGAAGAACTGGGTATATCTGTGCGTACAGGGCGCTCTGAACGCCTTAGGTATCAAGATCCTGGCTCAGGCTTATCAGCCTGTCATTCTGGCATCCGCCATTACTGCCGGCGATATGAACATCTTCTATCTGGCTATGATCGGCGTTATCTTCGCATTTATTCCGCTGATCGTTTCTACCGCTCTGGCAACAGGCGTTTATCAGGCCGTAGGTCTGACAGCCGTCATGCTGGTCGGTGCAATGGTACCGGATGCTGTATGGTTCCTGGCTCCTGTCGCAGGTTTCGCGATGGAATTCATCGAGATCCAGCTGCTTGGTCTGTTAGGTAAGGCTCTGTCCAAGTTCCCTGAACTGACAAAGTGCGGCGATCACATTCGTGATGCTATGATTTCCTGCACGACTCTGGCTCTGACGATCGGTGCTTTCATGGCCGGTAACGCGATCTGGGGTGCAGTAGGTCTGATGATGGTCGGCGGCTTCTATACTTTGAACGAAGTAACCGGTCAGCGTATTCCTAAGTCTGCTGTAGGCCCTCTGGCAGCTGTTGCTGTAGGTCTGCTGTACAACCTGGCTATTCTGTTAGGTATTGTCACTTTATAGTATTAACAAGGAGGCTTTCTTATGAAGATTGAATGTTGTGGTTTGACTGCTACGCAGACAAAACAGATCATTGACAAGGATTTTGCCGATCAGGTAGAGACCTTTGTCGATCCGGATATGGTTGCGGCAAGAAAAGTCAAGGCAGGTGAGATGGATTATTATCTCGGCAGCTGCATGACGGGAGGCGGCGGTTCGCTGGCTACTGCGATCATGGTTCTGGGGTATGGCAACTGTCTGGTTGTTTCCAAACAGGGAAACTGCCCGAACGAAAAGCAGATCCGGCATATGGTCTATGCGGGAAATCATAAGGCTTTTGGTTATGTGAAATCGCATACCGATCAGGTCGTTCCTGCTCTGGTCAAAGCACTGACAGACAAGGCCGAAGGAAAGCCGGAATAAAAAAAGAAAGAACAGGCATTCCGAAAGGAATGCCTGTGTTTTGAGGAATACTGATGATTCGTACGATATTAAAAGATATGAGCTCTGATGAGCTTGGTTTGACTTTGGCACATGAGCATTTCATCGTGGATCTGGATCGGATCCGCAAGGACGGCTATTCTTTTATTCTGGATGTCGATGAAGTCATTCCGGAGATCAGAATGGCCATGGATCAGGGGATCACATCGGCTTTTGAGGTGACCACCAACGACATGGGCAGAGATGTCAGAAAACTGAAGGAAATCAGCGAGAAGACGGGTCTGAACATCGTCTGTTCCACGGGTTTCTATCTGTCGGAATATCATCCGGAATGGCTGAATGATGCTACGAAGGAAGAGATCGCCGAAGTGTATATCAGAGATCTGACGGAAGGCATCGACAAGACGGATATCAGGGCAGGTCTGATCGCGGAGATCGCATCGAGTCCGAAGGGTTTTGTTGGAAATGAGAGAAAGATCCTGGAAGCGGCAGGAATCGCCGCAAGGAAGACCGGTTTTGCGGTATCGACCCATACCGGAAGGATCTCCGCCCAGGAAACGATCGACATCCTTCTGAAGGAAGGCGTTGAACCCGACAAGATCATCCTGGGACACCAGGATCTGATCGATGATCCGGAATATCATCTTTCTCTGCTGAAGCAGGGCGTCAACATCGCTTTTGATACCTGCGGCAAGACCGCATACATGCCGGATGAGACCAGGGCTATGAATGCTCTGAAACTGACGGAAGCGGGCTACGGAGATCATCTGGTACTGTCAAACGACATCTCCAGACATACCTATTTCACGACGTTTGATGGAAAGGGCTATCTGGCCGTCATGGGCAGTGTCGTGCCGCTGATGAAAGAGTACGGACTGCCGGAAGAAATCATCCGCAGGTTCCTGGCGGACAACCCGGCAAGGATCGTCAATAATCCTCAGATCTAAACAGGAGAATGAGATGTTTCTGGAAAAACTGATAGAAAGAAATCCGAAGCTGATTGAATGCGCATTCCGCATGCATCAGGAAGGAAAACTGCTGCCGGATACCTATATTCTGGATCTTGACAGCATCCT
>JAFZQL010000010.1 GCA_017620435.1 Erysipelotrichaceae bacterium | reverse complement strand
GCCACCCAGGCTCTGGATGCCGCTTCATTAGAATGCCTGCGATGTTCACAAGGAACTTTATCAAAACGGTTGAATACGTGCGTTCCTTCAATAAATTCCATAGAATAACGGTCGGTGCCGGAAGCAAAAACATCGTAGTATCTGGATGTTTCGCCATACTTGAAATCCAGCAGACCGGCAACTGTGCTTTCATAGCTGACGCCGTTATTCAGGAAAGACTTCAGCAGACAGTATGCTGAAGCAAAACTGTCGGTAACGCTGCCTTTTTGAAATTCATATCCCGGACAGTCGGCAGGCGGAGCAATCAGTTCTTTTACAAGAGAACCGTCTCCCAGATCCTGTCTGATCAGTTGCGGAGAACGGGTCATTAAAGGCATGGCAAAAGCATCGGCACAGGCAGCAGTCGCTATGACATTTTTGATTGTTTTATTCATCTTTGACTCCTTCCTGCAGCTTTGTGATTTCTATGGCCATCTTGCGCAGATCAAATCCGTTTGCTTCATCAATCAGTTTCCGGAAACGTTCCGGTATGACACTGTAGCCATGCATGGCACCAAGTATATAACCGATCATGCAGGCCGTAGAATCGGCATCCTGGCCGGCATTGACTGCCATGTAGAGCCCTTTCAAAAGATCCCCTTTACAGGCGGCGATCATTCCGAAAGCGCAAGGGATCGCTTCATACGCCCATAGACCGCTGCCGATCGTATCGGCCAGTTCGATCATTGTCGTTTCAAAATCATCCTGATGACTTAAACCGATCTCTACTGCCCATCTGATCTTGGAAACAACATCCGGAGCACATACCGGATCAGCGAATGATGCACTCAATTCATAGCCCTTTTCGGATCCGTAAATACCGGCATTGATCAGATCCAGGTAAGTGACATCATTATCAAACGCTTTGGCTGCCGCAGCGGAAACGGCACACGCCGCCGCCAGGGCAGGCGCATTGGTGTGCGTTATCCTGCACATCGTAATGGTATCGCTGATCGCCTGATCGACATCTCCGGCATTAAAAACGCCCATAATACCCGACTTCATTGCTCCGCCGTTGGTAACAAGACCATTCAGACACTTGAGATTGGAAGTATGGCTGACTGCCTTATCCGGATCGATCAGTTTCATGATACCGTTACGGGAACTAGGTCCGCAGTAAACGGTGTATTCGGGATGTTCCCACCATCTTAACAGACCTTTGACGGCCATGTCATGATCCATCATTCTGTGGTTTTCCAGCATGACCTCAGCCGTATAGTAAGCCACAGAAAAATCATCCGAAACCATGCCGGGATGGGAATCGACCGTCATACCGTCGTCTGTCGGCTGCAGCAGATCAGTCAGATAACCGTTGTAGCGCTGCTTCAGAAATTCCGGAGAAAACCCTTCACTGATGGCCCCCATGGAATCGCCTACGGCCGCTCCCAGAAGAGAACCGTAAATCCTTCCCTGACGATCCGTTAATACTTCTTTCATTGATTCAACAGCTCCGTGATATCTTTCGCCATCTTTTCAATATCCATGCCGTTGACTTCACTTAAATATTTCAGATGTTTCTCGCCGTCTTTGATCGAAGAAAAACCGCTAAATGCTCCTGCCATGCTTGCTGCAATCACACCCGTAGTATCGCAGTCGTTTCCTGCATTGATGCTGCGATATACCGTTTCCATGACATCGCCTGAAGCCGAGACCATGAATCCGAAGGCGGAAGGTACTGCTTCGTTGGCAAACAGTCCTGTTCCGATAACATCGGTCATTTCCGTGATACAGCCTTCAAAGTCGTTGGAATAGCGTAAACCGATCTTGACAGCCAGTGGAATACGTTTGGCGATGCTGGCACCGGCAGCGTCCTTGGCGATCTTTACAGCCTTTTCATAACCGACTCTGGCACCGTAGATGCCCGCTTCAACGATTTCATCAAGCGTAGCGTCTTCCTTCATGGCCACAGCTGTAGCAGCCGCAACGGAACAGCCGCCCGAAAGAGCGATAGCATTATTGTGGGTCAAAACACCCATGGTCAAAGCATCTTCAATGGCTTTCTCGACATTGCCCGGATTGAGCAGACCTGCTACCCATGTTTTCATGGCTGCACCGTTGGTGATGGTTTTCTGATCACATTCCATCTCTTCGCGGTATTCGTTTTCTGCTACATAGGTTCCTTCCAGTTTCTGTATCCCTTCTTTGGTCGTAGGACCCATGTATGTGGAGGAATACAGTTTGTAACGGTCGTCATGGACCCAGTTTAACAGTCCTTCGATCGATGCTTCTCTGCTGATCCCTTTGTGTTTCACAAAAGCTTCCAGGGAAGCGAAGACAACGGAGAAGTCATCTGAAACCATTCCTTTTTTCATGTCCGGGGCAAAGCTGTCCGCCGGCATGTCTTTATAATCATAGACAAAGCCTCCGTCACCCAGATCCTGTTTGATCAGATAGACAGGACGGCTCTCCAACGGAGTTCCCATCGCATCAGCTATCGCTGCGCCTAATAATGATCCTAATATCTTATCGTATAACATATCATTCTCCTTTTTCGACGATCTCATCGATAGCTAAAGCCGTCTTACGGAGATCAAAACCGTTCACTTCATCGATCAGTTCCAAAAGACCCGGAGTAATCATATCTGCCGAACAGAAAGCTCCGGTAATAAAACCGGTCATACATGCGACTGTATCGGTATCGTCACCGGCATTTACTGCCAGATAGATGGAATCCATGACTTGTCCTTTGGTAGCGGCGATATACCCGAAGGCTGCCGGAATGCTTTCATAGGCATAGAGTCCGCAGCCAATGATATCGGCGATTTCTTCCATCGCTTTTCTCGGATCATCCTGATGATCAAGACCGATCTGAGCAGCCAGAGCGATCTTCTTTGCGATGTTGCATCCGGCTACCGGTCTGACTTTTCCTAAAGAACGGCGATAGCCTTCATCTGCTCCATAGATGCCCGCTTCTATCAGATCATAGTAGGAACAGTTGTCTGCAAAAGCCTTGGATACGGCAGCGGAAATGGCGCATGCAGCGGAAAGAGCCAGCGTGTTGTCGTGTGTCAGAGAACACAAGGTAATCGTCTCATCGATCGTCCTGTCCATATCGTTCGGATTGAACAGACCGATGATTCCCGATTTCATTCCTCCGCCGTTGGTAACTCTGCTGTTGATGCATAATACTTTATCAAGCTTGCTTGGAGGAGGAGCGATGCCCTTGAGTTTGTTGATCGCTACGATCGTGGTAGGACCGGCGCAGTTGGAATAACGCGGATCAGAATTCCAGCGCAGCAGTCCTTCTTTTGCCAGTTCAAAATTGACATGGCATTTATTCTCAATCATCGGCTGAGCGGAATAATAAGCCACAGAGAAGTCGTCGGTAACCAGACCTCTGACATGTCCGTGCTTCCTCAGTCTTTCATGAGGTTCAATTATTTCGGTTATAAAACCGTATCTTTCTTCCAGTATTCTACGGGAAGTATGCTCGGTTACTGCGCCCATGGAATCACCCACGGCACCTCCAAGCAGGCTTCCCAGAATCTTGTTTTGTCTGAGATTCATCATGTCCTTCTTTCTTTTTTACACTTCGATATCTGCTACGCCTTTGAACTTCTTGAGACCGTCGATGAACAGTACGATGATGACTGCCACATAAGGAATCATTGCGATGATCTGCGTCGGCAGACTTAAGGTACCCAAGACAAGTACCAGTGCCTGAGAATAGCCGAACAGCAGGCAGATCAGAAAGATCAACAGCGGATTAAAACGGCCGATGGTAATAGAGATCATCGTCAGGAAACCTTTACCTGCCGGCATGTTTTCAACGAACATCGAGATGCCGGATAAAGTCAGGAACGTACCTGATATACCGGTAAAAGCGCCCATCAGGATCAGTGAGATCCAGCGGTATTTATTTACATCTACACCGGCAGTCTGAGCTGCTTTTTCGTTCTGTCCGATTCCTCTGATCCTTAAACCGAAAGGTGTATGGTACATCACGATATAAGCGATGATTACCAGGCAGAAAGCGATGTATACCAGGATAACATTATCATTGAAGATCTTGTTGAAGATGCCCAGATTTTCCATCCATTTAAAATGGACAGGCTTGAATGAGACGATCCTTTCGTTGTAGACAGTGCCTCTGACACCGAAGATGATAACCATCAGCAAGGTAGTCACCGCCCAGGCGGTAGAGTTCAAGGCAATTGCCGCAATGATCATGTTGGAATGGAATACCAGGGACATCGTTCCGAATATAATGGAAATGAAGATGCCGATACCCATGCCGAACAGTAATCCGACCCAAGGACTGCCGCTGATATAAGAACCTAAAACGGAGAAGAAGCAGGAATACAGCATGACCGCTTCATAAGAAAGATTGGCACAGCCTGAAGCGCTGTTGTAGCAGCCTCCCATGGAGCCAAACAGCAATGGGCAGGCCAGACGGAAAGTAGATGCGAACGTCGACACACTGAATGCCAGACGAAGTATTTCTTTAAGCATTGTTTGAAGCCTCCTTGTGACTTTCTAAGTAAGCTTTTTTATTCTTGCGGTCTTTATGACGCATGTAGATACCTTCATAGTCAATAGAGATGAACAGAACGAACATGTATTCCACGATCTGTACGGTCAGACGGTTTACACCGACCATTCTTTCCATCTGCATCGATCCGGCTTTCAGAACGCCCCAGATAAATCCGACAAAGATCAGACCTACCGGATTCAGTTCTGCGATCCTGGCAATCGAGATACCTTCCCATCCCATATTGGCAGCGAAACCGTTGTTGAATTTGTGATAGGTGCCTAAAACTTCAATACCGCCGCACAGACCGGCGATCGCTCCCGACAGCAGGAAGATGATCAGATACTGCTGCACTACTTTAACACCTCCGGCTTTTGCGAATTTCAGATTTTCGCCGACCTGTTTCAATTCATAACCTTCAACCGTATAACGGTACAGGAAAGCGATTGCAAAAGAAATGAGGAAAGCTACCGGAACAGCCAGGGTTGCAGTCGTGTCCGGAATAAAGTCCGGCAGATAAGCAGAACCGTTGATCGTCGGTGTACTTGCCATGTTGACATAGCCCCAGTTATCCAGACCGCCGGCTAGAACCTGCTGTACCAGATACTGAGTCAGATAGTTCGCAACATAGTTCATCATCATTGTTGTAATGAACTCATCGACCTTAAAGAACAGGCGCAGGATAGCCGGAATTACCGACCACAGCAAGCCTGACAATGTAGCGCATATCAGAATGAACAGGATATGAACTACCGGCGGGAATTCGAAGAAAACGCCCAGGATACCGGCAACGAATCCGCCGATCGCCACTTGTCCTTCAATACCCAGATTGTTTACACCGGCTTTAAAGGCAACGATAGCAGCCGCACCGGTCAGAATGCTTGGAGCTGCCCAGCGCAAGGTATTGCCGAAAGCTGTCAGAGAACCGAAAGAACCTTTCCAGATACCCTTAACAGCCTCGATCGGACTTTCGTCCTGCATCCATACCAGCAGGGCTCCGGCCACAACAAACAGTATCAGGGAAGTCGTATACTTAAATATCAGAATGTTTCTTTTGTCTTTCTTTTCCAGATCTGCACTCAGCTTCTTTGGAAAGAAATTGAACAGTTTTCTTTTTTCATTATTTGGCATCCGCATTACCTCCCAACATGATCAGACCGATCTCTTCTTCTGTCAGTTCGCCATGTCTGCCGCCGTCGTAGAGCTGTCCGTTATAGATGACTTTGATGGTATCCGACAGCTGCATGACTTCATTGAGTTCGTGGCTTATCAACAGAACCGCTACGCCTTCCTGCGCCAGATCGATGATCTTCTGCCAGATAAACTCGATCGCTCCGACATCAATGCCGCGTGTCGGGTCTTCGATAATCAGCAGTTTGTTTCTCTGCAGGAATTCTCTGCCGACGACCATTTTCTGGATATTGCCTCCGCTCAGAGCCGCCACTTTATCCTTGTTGGCCTGTCTGCGGACATCGAACTGTTCGACGATCTCGTCGGTAAATTCATTGGCCTGTTTCGTATCGACCAGATATTTATTCTTGAAACCGTGGGCGATATGATAACCCATGATCGAATTTTCCCATAATGATGATTTTGCGTTTACACCGGAACCCATTCTGTCCTGCGGCACATAACCGATACCGTCAAGACGGTGTTCACGAGGCGATACATAAGTGATGTCCTTGCCATCAAAGATGATCTGGCTCCCGTGTTCCGGTCTTCTTAAACCGAACAAAGCTTCTACGATCCACTGCTGGCCGCTGCCGGCAACACCGGCAATACCCAGAATCTCTCCGCTGTGGATCTCGAAATCGACGTTCTTGACTCTGACAATCTCGTCCTTGTCTTTTACTGTCAGTCCTTTTACCGACAATAAAACATCGCCGATTTTCGGTTCGACCTTGTTGGCCTGCAGAATGACATCACGGCCTACCATCAAAGAAGCCAGTTTCGCTTCATCGACTTCGTTAGGCAGTACTTCCGCCACTACCCGGCCATGATTCATAATCGTGATATAATCAGATATTTCCAGTACTTCTTTCAGTTTGTGTGAGATAAAAATTATCGTCTTACCCATTCCCACCAGATTACGGATAGCCCGGAACAGGCCCTGAATGCCTTGAGGGGTCAGTACCGAAGTCGGTTCATCCATGATGATGATATCTGCGCCACGGTACAGGACTTTGACGATTTCGACCTGCTGCAGCATTGCTACGGATAGATCCTTAACGATCGCATCAAGCGGAATATTGAATGAATACTCGCTGCAGATTCTTTCTATCTCCTTGCGGCAGGCTTTTCTATCAATAATAAAGCCCCATTTCTTCTTTTCAAAACCAAGAATAATGTTATCAAAAACGCTCAGATCACGATACAGCATGAATTCCTGATAGATCATGCCGATGCCGCGTCTGGCTGCATCCAGCGAGTTTTTAAAGTGTACTTTTTCACCGTTCAGCAGAATATCTCCGCTGTCGGCTTTATGAATATCGGTTAGAATATTCATCAGTGTTGACTTACCGGCACCATTTTCACCAATGATTGAATGAACCGTGCCTTTTCTGACTTTCAGGTTTACATTGTCATTGGCTACCAGTTCGCCGAAGGTCTTTCTGATATTCCTCATTTCAAGGATATATTCACTGTTTCCCATGATTGTCCCCTTTTTTGCGAAGAGGCTTAAGCCGAAACTTAAGCCTCTTTGTTGTTAACGAGTGATTGTTTAAATCTTAATAACCTAAATTGAATTCAGCGTAGTCACCGTAGAATACATCGACAGTACCGTTCTTGATGCCTTCCATCAGTTCATCGACTTTGACTTTGACATCATCAGGTAATGCGTTGTAGTCTCTCTCATCGTACGGTACGCTACCGGAAGCGATGTTGAATGACATTCTCTTGCCGAAGCTTGTCTCTTCATGATTCAGCCAGCGCTTAGATACGTTGTAGACCATCAGGTCAACGGATTTGATCGTATTCCAGAATACGGTTGCGCCCTTTTCGGTCTGGTAAGTATCACAGCCGATGCATGGGATTCCCAATTCCTCGCATGCAGTAATGACACCGTTGCCGGCAATATATGCTGCATGGTCGATAACATCGACATTCGGGAATTCGTTATGAACAGCATAAGTTGTTTCCTGACCCTTGATCGGATCGCCCCAGTCACCGGTGAAAGCAACACGTACGGTCGTTTCTGGATTTGCATACAGAGCACCGGCAGTGAAGCCGTTACGGAATCTGGCAAGGTTGATTGTATCCAGATGTCCGATCCAGGCTACTTCATGGTTTGCTGAGCTTAAAGCAGCAACATAGCCGCCAACAAATGAAGACTCATAAGGATCGACCGGTACGCAAGTAGCGAAATCCAGATCGTGTTCCAGATAAGAGTCAGCCAGAATGAAGTAAACGTTCGGATATTTGCTGTGGAGGTCATCTGCGACGTCGATCAGGACAGAAGCGATAGCATCACCTTTCAGATAAATCAGCTCATAGCCTTCTTCACACATCGCATAGAGGTCTTCTTCATATTCAGCGGATTCCAGCGCTTCAATGATCTTAACTTCCCAGCCTTCTTTTTCCAGCATGTCGAAACCTTTTACAAACATCTGGTCGAAGTCGCCGGCCATAGAGCTGTCAGAGATAAGAGCTACTCTCTTCTGTCTCTCTCCGGATACTTCAGGAGTGTCGGCCGGTTCTTCTTCTTTCTTAGAACAGCCGAACAAAGTGAATGAAATTGCAACTACTAAAAGAATCGTAAAAAGTTTTTTCATTTTATCCTCCTTCTTTTAACTATTCTCTTTTGTGTTTTCATATATACTTTCTTTAAATTCACTTTATCTTAATTTGAAAGCGCTGTCAACGGAAACCGTGTCATTTGTTTATTTGTGTCATTTGCTACTTTTTCTGCCATTTTCTATATAGAAAAAAGCTCCGGTTCAGAGCCTTCTTTCAGCCGAAGTTCATTCCTTATCATGTTGGTGCATTGCGTTTCCTGATACAACGGAAGAATGTTAGAATGAGTAATAAGAGAATGGTTCCGGGAGGTGATTTATGGAATTTGATCTGTCGAAAAGATACTGCTACTACTTTAATGAGATATCGAAGATCCCGAGAGGAAGCAGAAACGAGAAAGCCGTCAGCGATTACGTCGTAAGCGAAGCGAAGAGACTTGGCTATTTCTATAAACAGGATGAAGTATACAATGTGATCGTGGAGAAACCGGCCTATCCGGGATATGAGGACAGTGAACCGATCATCCTGCAGGCGCATATGGACATGGTCTGTGAAAAGAACCGGGATGTGGAGCACGACTTCGAGAAAGATCCGCTGGATCTGTATGTGGATGAAGAAGGATGGCTCCGTGCCAGAGGGACGACACTGGGTGCGGATGACGGTCAGGGTGTCGCATACATGCTGGCGATCATGGATGATCCTGATCTGAAACATCCTGCTCTGCAGTGTGTCTTTACGGTCATGGAAGAGATCGGCCTCTACGGTGCCGTGGCTTTGAAGAAGGAAGATCTGCATGCCCATCGCTACATCAACCTGGATTCCGGCGGAGAGAATCAGACAAGCGTGGCTTCTTCCGGAGGCGCCAGAACAGAGATCCGTAAACCGCTGCATTTTATAGGAAACGAAGACAATACCTACTGTCTCAAGGTCAGAGGCCTGAAAGGCGGGCATTCCGCATCCTGTATCCGTTTTGAAAGAGGCAATGCCATCCTGCTGGCTGCCAGGATCGCTGAGACGCTGAATCTTCGTTTTCATGACCTGCGACTTGTCGATTATAACGGAGGCATGAAGCACAATGCCATCCCAAGAGAAGCGGATATCATCTTTACCAGCAATGCAGATGAAAAAGCATTAAAAGAAGAGACGGAAAAGATCGTCAGGGAGATCAGTGAAGAACTGAAGGATTCCGATAACGGCTTTAAGGCTCAGCTGGAAGCAGTAAAGACTGCTCCTAAAGCCCTAAGTATCGAAGACAGCGCAGAGATCCTGGATTTCCTTTATCTGCTGCCTAACGGCCTGCGTCATTCTTCCATGGCAATCGAAAACCTGACGGTCGCATCCCTGAATGCGGGCGTTGTGCATATCGAAAACGATACCCTGGTCATCGATGATCTGGTGAGCAGCGCTCTAACATCCCACGGCGATGAAATGCTGCAGCAGCTGGATATTCTTTGCCGGAAATACGGCTTTGAATTCAAAATAATAGACCGTTACCTGGGCTGGGACTACTGTAAGGATTCACCGTTGAGAG
>JAFZQL010000082.1 GCA_017620435.1 Erysipelotrichaceae bacterium | reverse complement strand
TTATTTAAGAAAAAAGAAGTTTTTGAACCTCTGAATAAAGACAGCAGCGAGATCACTTCCGTAGGCGAAGGAAAACTCATTCCGATCGAATCCGTATCCGATCCGATGTTTGCGGAAAAGATGCTGGGAGACAGTATCGCTTTTGAATTCAGCGGTAGAGATGTCACGATCTTTTCGCCGGTTAACGGTACACTGACTGTCATTTTCCCGACCGGACATGCTTTCGGTGTTACAACGGATGACGGCGTTGAAGTACTGGTACATATCGGTATTGATACTGTCAACAGCAAGGGTGAAGGCTTTAAGATCCTGAATAAGAAACAGGGCGACCATGTGAAAGCCGGAGATCCGATCGTAAGCGTCAACGTCAATGCTTTAAAAGAAAAGTATGACATGAGCACAATGCTGATCATCACCAACGCCAACGAAAAGAATGTAACGCTGATCCGTGAAGGAGACGTTACAAGAGAAAGCGTCGTCGGCAAGATCGAATAAAGAAGAAAGCCTGCATGCAGGCTTTTTTGATGCAAAAGTTCAGGTAGAATTCACTTCTGGGATATAATATGAAATTATGAAGAAGTATCTTGTTTTGTTCCTGACACTGGTTTTATCGATAGGCCTTTGTGCCTGCCGGCCTGAGACCCTTCCTCTTCCGGAAACCGATTCCGGCATGAGAGGAGAACTGGGCATCGATAAAAACATCAATGAAAACACGATCGACAGATATCTGAACAGGGAAGACTCCGTGTATCGGGATATGAGAATGCTGAAGGATGACGCGGATTATGCGGCAATCGGCGGGGATTCCTATCTGAGCGGTTATGTGAAAGGTTTTGAAGTCGTTCCTTATCCGTATCTGTGCAATGTGGAGGGTCTTCCGGAAGCGGTAGGAGAACCTTATCAGGGAGAAACGCTCTTTACACACAGCGAAGAAGGCTACACAGCCAATTACCGGGAATCCATGCATATTCTGGAAAGCCTGTTCCCGAAAGACAAGTATATTTTCCTGATGTGCGGCGGGGGCGGCTATGCCGGTATGACCAAGCAGCTGCTTGTGGCTTTAGGCTGGGATGAAAGCAAGATCTACAATGTCGGCGGATACTGGTATTATCACGGCAAGAATAGTGTTGAGACGACTTACGTGGAAGACGGGGAAATGTATTACGATTTCTCCGATGTGAACTATCACGATATCGATTTCACTCTTCTGACCCCTGTTTCCGGTTCTTCTTCCGATCAGAAAAAAACATCCGTAGAGGATGATTTCATCGTCCTTCAGAGTGCTGATGAGCTGAGACAGCTGGAAGCGGAAAAGAAGACTTTTGCCCTGTATGTCTATCTGCCGGGCTGCGCTTCCTGCGCTTCTTTCTATCCGATCGTGAAAGAGTTTTCCGAAACAGAACAGATCGACATCTACGCCGTAGATCTGACCGTACTGTTCCATGATGAAAACTCCGTATCGGAAAGGGTCACTTATACGCCATCTATGTTTATTTATCAGGATGGAGAAGTACTGGCATATCTGGATCCTCAAAGCGATGATGATTTTCCGATCTATCATTCTCTGGAAGCCCTGACATCCTGGTTTTCAGAGTATATCGATATCGAAGTCTTCCGTTCCGATTCCAGGAACGAGATCAGCGACTGTGAGAATGCCTGTTCCTTAAGCGAATAATTAGATTTGGTATTTATTACGATAAAGATCCTGAAGGTTCTGATTGGCTTTCAGGATTTTTTCTTGGCTGACTTTACATACCTTTCTGTCATAAGTAAAAAGTCCGTTGATTTCTCCTTCTACATCGCTGATCTGGGTCATGATGGCTCCGCACAGACCGTTTTCAATAGAAGGAAGGTACATCTTATCATACATCTCCAGGATCTTTTGTGTCAGTTCTTCTTCTGTACCGGCGGAACCGTAGCCCCAACGGCTGCCTTTTTCCGACTTGTGTCCGGCAATGTCTCTGATGAAACCGCCGCATTCCGAGAGAAGCAGGAGTTTCCGGCTGCCCTTTAAGACTTCGTTGCGGAAATAGATGTGGAAAGAATCGAAGTCCGATTCCTGCGGGTAGAACCATCCGGATGCGCTGTCGAAGAAACGCTTTGGATCGCACTGTTTCAGCTGTCTGTAGGCATCGACATCATTCTGCTGACCCCAGCCTTCATTGTAGATGGTGTAGGCGATGATGCACGGATGGGATTTCAGATGATCGATCGTTTCTTTGGAATGGCTGATAAAGAATTCGTATCTCTTCGGATCCTTGAACGGGAATTTCAGTTTCTGCAGTCCGATCGTCGGCAGGACAGTATCCTTGAAGAAGCTGTACTTTCCGGAATTGACCATGTCCTGGATGACCAGGATGCCGTGTTTATCGCAATAGTAGTAGAACGCTTCCGGTTCGACTTTGATGTGTTTCCGAAGACAGTTGAAACCCAGTTTCCTGATATTAAGGATGTCGGTCTCGTAGTCTTCCGGTTTTTCCGGAGTGTAGATCCCTTTTTCGAAATATCCCTGATCCAGCAGACCGTTGATAAAGACCGGCCTGCCATTCAGCAGCAGGCACGGATATCCGTTGATGTTTTCGGTTTTCAGTTCTCTTAAGGCAAAATAGCTTTCGATCTGATCGTTATCCGTACTGATCTTTACATCATAAAGGTAAGGATCTTCGGGCGACCAAAGATGCGGATCTCTGATTTCAATCGAAATATCTTTCCGTTTATAGGTATCGGAATGCCCGTTGAAACTGACTTCAAAGCTCTCCGTTTCCGACTCAATATGGAAACATACTGTATTCTGATCCGTCTCGATTTTCAGATCTTCGATGCCGTTTTTGGGGTATGCTTCGATCCAGACGGACTGCCAGATGCCGGAAACAGGCGTATACC
>JAFZQL010000081.1 GCA_017620435.1 Erysipelotrichaceae bacterium | reverse complement strand
GGCAGAGACCATTCAACAGTTATGAATGCCTGTGACAATATCGAGAAAAAAATCAAGACCGATCCTGTTTATTTAAAAGTAATAAACGAAATTGAAAGCAACATCAGATAAGATTCTCTTCACTTTATTCTCAACAATCAAAATGTTAAAATAATACTGTAAATTAAGTCTGATTCGGAGTTTTCCACAATTTCAAACATTCTAATAATAATAATTTCAAATTATATACATAAAGGAGTCTGCCATGAATTTCAAAATCGCTAAAAAAGAGTTTCTGGATGTATTGATATTATCTTCAAAAGCCATTTCTTCTACTACACCGTTACCTGCCTTATCAGGTATCAAGATCACTGTTACAGAGAATTCTTTAATACTTGTTTCCTCAGACTCCAATATTTCCATCAAGACCTGCGTCAACAACAACGACAGCAGCGCTTTAATTATTAATGAACCGGGAGAAATCGTTATCGATTCCAGATACATCCTGGAAATCGTTAGAAAGATCGACAGTGATTTTATCAGCATCGAAACGATTGACGGGAATTTGATCAGGATCTATGGCGGTAATTCGGAATTCAAAATCACCGGTATCCCGGCAAGCGATTATCCGATGATCAGCTTTGATGTCAGAGATACAAATCCTTTTAAACTGGAGACAACTTTATTCAATCAAATTATCGATGAAACTGCGTTTGCCTGCTCCGATAAAGAAACAAGACCGGTACTGACCGGTGTCAATCTAAAAGCTGCAGACCACAAACTCTATGCGAACGCTACCGACTCTTACCGTCTCGCTTCAAAGACAGTAGACATCGATACCGATCTGAATTTCAACATCACCGTTCCTTCCAAATATCTTTCAAGCATTTATCATTCTATCGAAAATGAAAAAGAAGTCACAATCGCCATTGACCGTCAGAAGATCTCTTTCATTTTCGGAAATACCATCATCGATACCCGTCTTCTGGATGACGAATTCCCGGATACATCCAAACTGATCCCGTTAAGCTACAACCAAAAACTGAAAGTGTCTTCCAGAGAAATGATCAACGCCATCGACAGAACACTATTCATCAAAGCTGACGGCAAGAACACGGTAAAGATGCATATCGATGAAAACAAACTGGAACTGACATCTTCCAATCAGTCCGGCATTTCTTCATTTGAAGAAATTAAAGTGATCAGTTATGAAGGAAATCCTTTGGATATTTCCTGCTCCGGTAAATATCTCCAGGACGCGATCAAAGCAATCGGTTCCGACGAAATCACAATCAATTTCTCCGGAGAACTCAAACCGTTTGTGGTTAAGAAAGAAGACGACAACAGTCTGATCCAGCTGATTTCTCCGGTCAGAACATACCGTTAAAACCGACGATTTAACATTTTAAGCAAAATAAACGCGTTCTAAGACGCGTTTATATTTTTATGAGGTAGAGCACCTTTCTTTTATAATGGCTCTGATATGGAAAAATAAAGCCAGAAATGTTATAATCTAAGAGAATATGGCGATAATTGAAAAAGTAGAAATTAAAGAAGATTTTATAACACTGGGACAGTTTCTTAAACTGGTTGATTTGATCTCCTCCGGTGGAGAAGTGAAATATTTTCTAGCGGAAAACACTGTCCTGATCAACCACGAAACAGATAACCGCAGAGGCAGAAAACTGTATAAAAACGATCTGATCGAAGTAGCCTCAAAAACCTACCGGATATGCTGATAAAATCGGTAGCCTTAAATGATTATCGCAATTATTCAAGAAGATATTTTGAATTTGATCCTCATCTAAACATCATCATCGGAAAAAACGGCGCAGGCAAGACCAATATCCTGGAAAGTATCCTGGTGGTATCCAACACCAAATCCTACCGTACTTCCGATGACCAAAATCTGATCAGAAAAGACTGCGACTTCGCCAGGATCAATCTGGTATCGGATGAAGGCACATTCAAGGTAGTCATCAACAAGAAAAACAAATCGCTTTATATCAATAACGATCTGATCAAAAAAACATCCGAATTCATCGGCAGGATCAACGCTGTTCTTTTTAAGCCGAGCGATCTGGAATTGTTTACCCAATCGCCAAGCGAAAGAAGAAAACTGCTTGATATTGAAATCAGTAAGGTTTCCAAAAAATACATCCAGGCTCTTCTGAAATACAATTCCCTGCTGAAAGACAAAAACAAACTTCTGAAGGAGCTGGAACCGGATCAGATCCTGCTGAATGTGATCAACGAATCCATGGAGCCGCTGATCAGCACCATTATTGAAGAAAGAGAAAAATTCTTTCAGACGATCAACCGGTACATTTCTGAAAAATACTCGCTGATTTCCGGAAAAGAAACAGAAATCAGAATCATCTATGACAAATGCTGCGAAACAGATGAAATAAAAAACGAACTGGAACGGACCAAGGAAAAAGACAACTACTACCACTACGCGGTATTCGGACCGCATCATGACGACTACCGCTTCCTGATGAACGGCTATGATCTGAATTCCATCGCATCCCAGGGACAGAAAAGAATGACACTGATTGCCTTCAAGTTTGCCCTGATTCGCTATATTGAAGAAAACATCAGTAAGACACCGATCGTTCTCCTGGATGACATCCTCTCAGAACTGGATAAAGAAAATCAGGAAAGACTGCTGAAAATCATCCCGGAAAACGCCCAGGTTATCATCACCAACACCGACATCCACAATCTTAAGATTGATAAAGAATACAGACTCATTGAATTAAAGGAGGAAGAACATGTCTAACACCGCGATACACCACGACAACTACACTTCTGATGATATTCAGGTCCTGGAAGGACTTGAGGCTGTCAGAAAAAGACCGGGCATGTATATCGGTACTACATCATCTACCGGTCTGCATCACCTGGTATGGGAAATCATAGACAACTCCGTAGACGAAGCTTTGGCAGGTTATGCGACCAGAATTGAAGTCAGTGTTGATGACAATGATGTTGTTACCGTTAAAGATGACGGCCGAGGCATGCCTGTCGAGATCCACCCGAAGACCGGCGTTTCTACCGTAGAAACGATTTTTACCGTTCTCCATGCCGGCGGCAAGTTCGGCGGCGGAGCCTATAAGGTATCCGGCGGTTTGCACGGCGTCGGCGCATCCGTAGTAAACGCATTATCCGAGTGGCTGGAAGCAACCATTCATAAAGACGGAAAGATTTATTTTATCCGATTCAAAAATGGAGGAAAGGTCGATGAGCCGTTAAAAGAGATCGGTACCTGCGACATAAATGAGACAGGCTCTATCGTCCGCTTTAAAGCCGACCCGGAAATTTTTATAGAAGGAACCGTCTACAACTATCAGACCCTGTTTGACCGTATCCGTCAGATGGCTTTCCTCAATAAAGGCATTGAACTGATTTTCAACTGGAACAAAGATGACGAACACGCCGGTACGCACTCCTTCTGCTACGAAGGCGGCATCAAGGAATATGTAGAATTTCTGGATCAGAACGAAAACAGACTTTTTGAAAACGTGCTCTACTGCGACGGAGCAGACAAAGAAACCTCGATCGCGGTTGAAGTTTCGCTGCAATACAATACCTCCTATACCGAGAAAGTCTACTCTTTCTGCAATAACATTTTCACGCCTGACGGAGGCATGCATCTGGATGGATTCAGACAGACTTTATCCAGAGTGATCAACACCTACGCCAAAGACAACAACTATATCAAGAAAGATGAACCGAACCTGACCAATGACGACCTGAAAGAAGGCCTGACTGCGATCATCTCCGTGAAACACCCGGATCCACAGTATGAAGGCCAGACCAAAGGCAAGCTCGGCAACGCCGAAGTCAGACCGATCGTCAACAAGATTTTCGGTGATTTCCTGAAGAGATATTTCCTGGAGAACCCGGATATTGCCAAGATCATCATTGAGAAAGCGAAGTCCGCTTCCGAAGCCAGACTGGCGGCACAGAAAGCCAGAGAAAGCGTCAGAAGAAAAGACGACTTCGGTTCCGGCAACCTGCCTACCAAACTGAAAGACTGTTCCTCAAGAGATCCGTCGATCTGTGAGATCTACATCGTCGAGGGTAACTCCGCCGGCGGTTCCGCCCAGCAGGGAAGAGATTCCAATTTCCAGGCAGTGCTGCCTTTAAGAGGAAAGATCCTGAACGTCGAGAAAGCAAGAATGCACAAAGTGTTTGACAACGCCGAGATCCGGATGATGATACAGGCGTTCGGCTGCGGATTCGGCGATGAGATCGATATTTCCAAACTGCGTTACCACAAGA
The DNA here is from genome assembly GCA_017620435.1 of Erysipelotrichaceae bacterium. Classification (GTDB taxonomy): domain Bacteria; phylum Bacillota_I; class Bacilli_A; order Erysipelotrichales; family Erysipelotrichaceae; genus Colivicinus. Next base: position 3,769 of record JAFZQL010000081.1, on the reverse strand, counting down.
TCGTCATCATGACCGATGCCGATGTCGACGGTCAGCACATCTCAACACTGATGCTGACATTCCTGTACCGCTACTTCAAACCTCTGATTGAAGGAGGCTACGTATATCTCGCCATGCCGCCTCTGTACGGCCTGCAGAAAGGACAGAAAGTCCTGCGCTACTGCTATACCGACGAGGAACTCGAACTGGCGAAAAGAGATTTCGGTGACGAAAAATACGTCGTACAAAGATACAAGGGTCTTGGCGAAATGGATGCCAGCCAGCTCTGGGATACCACGCTCAACCCGGAAAACAGAACACTGAAGAGAGTATCGATCGAAGACGCGATCGATGCCGACCAGGTATTCTCAATGCTGATGGGCGATGAAGTCGAACCAAGAAAGAACTTCATCATTGAAAACGCCCACTTCGTCAAGAACCTGGACTACTAAGGAGGAGACATGGAAGAATTAGATAACCGCTTTTTCAATCACGGCAACATGAAAGAAGTTAATATTTCTTCAGAAATGAGAGAAGACTTTTTAAGCTATTCCATGTCCGTCATTATCGACCGCGCTCTGCCGGATGTCAGAGACGGCATGAAACCGGTGCACAGAAGGGTGCTATGGGCAATGTACGATGCCGGCTTCCTTCCGGACAAACAGCACGTCAAATCGGCGAACATCGTCGGTGAAGTCATGGGTAAATACCACCCACATGGCGATACCGCAATCTACGAAACAATGGTCCGTATGGCTCAGCCATTCTCCTACCGTTATCCTCTGGTGGATGGCCACGGAAACTTCGGATCTCTGGATGGAGACGGCGCAGCAGCGATGCGATACACCGAAGCGAGAATGTCAAAGATTTCCCTAGAATTACTGCAGGACATCAAGAAGAACACTGTCGACTTCCGTGACAACTACGATGCCAGACACAAAGAACCGGAAGCTTTGCCTAGCCGTTTCCCGAACCTGCTGGTTAACGGATCCATGGGCATTGCGGTCGGTATGGCTACAAATATGCCGACGCACAACCTGTCGGAAACAATAGATGGCATCATCGCCGTCATCGACAACCCGGATATTTCTACCGTTGAACTGATGGAAAAGATCCCGGGACCGGACTTCCCGACCGGAGGTTTCATCGTCGGACGTTCCGGCATCAGACAGGCATACGAGACAGGCAAAGGCTCTATCATCGTCAGATCAAAGACTGAAGTCGAAGAGCTGCCGCAGGGCAGACACAAGATCATCATCCGCGAGATTCCTTATCTGGTAAATAAACTGATGATGTATGAAAAGATCCACCAGCTGGCCAAGGAAAGAGTCATCGACGGCATTTCCGACATGAAAGACCTGTCCAACGACAGAAACGGCATCCGCATCGAAATCGAACTGAAGAAGGATGTCCAGCCGGAAGTAGTACTGAATCAGCTGTACAAACTGACACCGGTCCAGTCGTCCTTCGGCATCAACAACAACGTCCTGGTCAACAACAGACCGATGCTACTGTCGTTGAAAGAAATCATCAACTGCTACATCAACCACCAGATCTCCGTCATCAGAAGAAGAACACAGTTCGATCTGGATGAAGACGAGAAGAGAGCACACATTCTGGAAGGACTGAAGATCGCTCTGGACAACATCGACAGAGTTGTTGAGATCATCAAAAACTCCAGCGACGATGCAGACGCCCTGTATAATCTGAACAGGGAATTCGGTATCGACGAGATTCAGGGCAAGGCGATCCTAGATATGCAGCTGAGAAGACTGACCGGACTTTCCCGGGAAAAGATCGTTACCGAACTGGAAGAGCTCTATGCCGAGATCAAAGATCTGAAAGACATCCTGGCGAACCATTTCAGAGTCATTCAGATCATCAAGGACGACCTGACGGCCATCAAGGACAGATATGGAGATGAACGCCGTACACAGATCATTGAAGGCGAGATCGACATGGAAGACGAGGACCTGATCCCGGTTGAAGATGTCATCATATCCTTAAGTAACAACGGCTATATCAAGAGACTCCCGATCGATACCTACCGCCTGCAGAACAGGGGAGGCAGAGGCGTCAAAGGCATGGCTCTGAATGAAGACGACGTCATCGATCAGAACATCACCATGTCTACCCACGACTACCTGCTGATCTTCACCAACAAAGGCAAGGTATACCGCATCAGAGGCTTCAATGTACCGGAGGCATCCAGAAACGCCAAGGGCATTCCAGTCATAAACATCATCAATATCGACAAGGGCGAAAGAGTCAGAGCTCTGGTGCCGATCAACCGCGAATGGGAAATCAAAGGATATCTGTTCTTTGTCACCAAGAACGGTCTGTGCAAGAGGGTACCGGCCAGCGAATTCGAATCAATTAGACAGAACGGCAAGATCGCCATCTCCTTAAAAGAAGACGATGAACTGGTGGCCGTCAGACCGACGCTCGGTGATTCCCAGATCATCATCGGTGCCGCCAACGGCAAGGCTGTCCGTTTTGACGAAAGAGGTGTGCGTGCCATGGGCAGAAACGCTTCCGGTGTGAAAGGCATGAATGTGGACGGATCCGAAGTCATCGGCATGTGTACCGATGCGGAAGGCTCCAACATCCTGGTCGTATCCAAAAAAGGCTATGGCAAGCAGACACCGGTTTCCGAATACCGTCTGACTTCCAGAGGTGCGAAGGGCGTCAAGACCATCAACATCAACGACAAGAACGGTGAACTGGTATCCCTGAAAGCGGTCAACGGAGACGAAGACTGTCTGATCATGACCAGCGACGGAATCATCATCCGTATCCATCTTGCCAAGGTATCCACCATGGGCAGAGCGACACAGGGCGTCAGACTGATCAAACCGCAGGAAGGCACCTATGTATCGGCCGTCAGCCTGATGGGTCATGGCGAAGAAGAGGAAGAAAACAACGAGGACGAGTAATCGTCCTTTTGTTTTGGAATGCATTATGTAATAGAAACAGCCGGCCGCGTGTTAGAATGAGGACATATGCTGAAAAGATTTATAAGCTACTATAAACCGTATCTGAAAACCTTCGCTCTGGATATGGCCTGTGCGCTGGGTAACTCGGCTACCGGTGTTTTGTATCCGATCATCACCAGATACATGCTGAACGACTTGATTCCGAACCGGAAGTTCGATCAGATCATTGTTTTCGGCAGCGTTCTGCTCGGTGCCTATGTGCTGAAGATGATTATGAAGTACTGTGTGGACTACTATGGACACATGGTGGGTACCAAGATGCAGGCGGACATGAGAAGAGAGATGTTTGAGAAGCTGGAGCAGTTGCCGTTTTCCTATTACGACAACAACGAGACCGGCAAGATCATGTCCAGGATCACCAGCGACCTGCACGAGATTTCCGAGCTGGCCCATCACGGACCGGAGATGCTGGTAATGACCTCGTTCTCGCTGCTTTTCTCTTTGTTTTATCTTTCCAGTATCAACCTGAATCTGGCACTGATCATCTTCTCTTGTTCGCCTCTGCTTTTCATCATCACCCTGATCGTTCGCAAGAAGCACATGGAATCATCGCGCAAGGCCAGGAAGTCGGTGGCTCAGATCAACGGAGACGTCAACTCCTCGGTATCCGGTATCCGTATCACCAAGGCATTCAACAACTCCGAAAAAGAGATTGAGAAGTTTGAAAAGGGAAACAAGGATTTTGTTGAGGCTAAGAAGGGTCAGTACTTCACTATGGCTATCCAGCATGCGGCAACTATTTTTGTGACCGACATCTACAACGTCGTCTGTCTGATTTCCGGGGGAATTTTCTT
>JAFZQL010000080.1 GCA_017620435.1 Erysipelotrichaceae bacterium | reverse complement strand
GTCGTAGGGCTGGAAGAGAAAGCCAAGGCCTATCCGTCCCAGCTTTCGGGTGGCCAGAGACAGAGAGTGGCCATTGCCAGAGTCCTTGCGAGCGATCCGGAGATCCTGCTTTGCGATGAAGCCACAAGCGCACTGGATCCGGAAACGACCAAGTCGATCCTGAAACTGCTGAAACAGATCAACAAAGATTACGACATTACGATCGTACTGATTACGCATGAAATGGCCGTCATTCAGGAGATCGCCGACCGCTGTCTGGTTCTGGAAGATGGAAAACTGGCGGAAGAAAACACGGTCGAGGAACTGTTCAGACATCCGAAGACCTCAGCTGCCAGAAGGCTGATCTTCAATTCCACCAATCAGGTCAGATCCATGTCCGGAGGCACGATCCTGCGTATCGCTTTTGAAGAAACCAATACGACCGAACCGGTCATCGCCAATCTGATCCTGGAATTCAAGACGCCGGTCAATATCCTGGAATCCAATATTACTTCGATTTCCGGAACATCCAGAGGACAGATGATGGTACAGCTCCCGGACGACGGGAAGCTGGCGGAAAAGATGATCAAATATCTGAAAGGAAACAGATCGATCGTCGTAGAGGAGGTGGACGACTATGAGTAGCACTGCTGTGATGATCATCAAAGGCATCGGTGAGACGCTGCTGATGGTCTTCTGTTCTACGTTCTTCGGCTATCTGTTCGGTCTGCCGCTTGGAGTGCTGCTCTGTATCAGCGACGAGGACGGGATCAGGCCGAACCGCATCCTTTACCGCATACTGGATATCGCCGTAAACATCGGCCGAAGCATTCCTTTCATTATCCTGCTGATCCTGATCATTCCGTTTACCAGACTGATCGCCGGAAAATCCTACGGAACATTTGCGACGATCGTTCCGCTGACCGTATCGGCGATTCCGTTCATCGGCAGAATGGTAGAGTCTTCCTTAAAAGAAGTAGACAGGGGTGTGATCGAAGCGGCACAGTCGATGGGAGCCACCGATCTGCAGATCATCTGCAGAGTGCTGCTGAAAGAGGCACGGCCTTCCCTGATTTCCGGTGTGACCATCTGTCTGGGTACGATCATCGGCTATTCGGCCATGGCCGGGGCAGTCGGCGGAGGAGGACTTGGCGATATTGCGATCCGTTACGGCTACTACCGTTATCAGAGCGACATCATGCTGATTACGGTGGTGATCATCGTCCTGCTGGTGCAGCTTTTCCAGCTGGTCGGAAACAGGCTTTCGAAGGAACTGGACAAGAGGAAAAACTGAAGATCTGAACGATTGATTTCACGGACTGTTAGTGATAAGATAATGAAGTCCATAAAGAGAGGTGGAGAGGCAAGCTCTGTGAAATCTCAGCAACCTGAATACAAGGTGCTAAAGCTTGAGCGATGGGTAGATAAAGAAAAAGAAAGGCCCATCTGATGATTGGCCTTATTTTATGGAAAAGAATCATAGGGGGATTAAATTATGAAAAAGAGTTTAGCTCAGAAACTGCTTGGTACATGGAATACCAAGACTATCGTAGGCGTTGCCATCGGTGCTGCACTGTTTGGTGTACTGATGAACTACGGCGGCATTAAGGTCACGACCAATACTTCGCTGACTTCCGCATACGTTATTCCGGCAATCGTCGGTGCTCTGTTTGGACCTCTTCCTGCAGCTTTGTCCGCTGGTTTAGGAAACGTCGTAGCTGACCTGATCGGCGGCTGGGGCTTCTGGTTCGACTGGTCATTAGGCAACTTCGTAGCAGGCTACTTTGCAGGTCTGGTAGGCGCTTTCGGCGCTGACGTTGAAAACGGCGTATTCACTACAAAACATGCGATCATTCACGCTGTTCTGTGCGTCATCGGCTGTGCAGTCGGTTTCGGTGTTGTTACTCCTGTACTGACTTACCTGTGGTATTCCAGCGAACTGACGATCACTTGGGTACAGGCTCAGGCTGCCATCATTTCTGACGCTTCTGTACTGATCGTTGTAGGCATTCCTGTTCTTTACGCTCTGGCGAGAAGAAATGCCCGCGGTACGAATTTAAGTAAAGAAGACTAATCATGTCGGCTGTAATTGAATTCAAAGATTTCAGTTTCCGTTACAAGACGCAGAATGAATTCACATTACATGACATCAATCTAACTATTAACAAAGGTGAAAAGGTATTGATCCTGGGCCCTAGTGGTAGTGGGAAGACTACCTTGGGCAGCTGTATTAACGGATTGATACCTTTTTCCTTTGACGGTGAAATCAAGGGATCATGTAAAGTCTGCGGTCTGGAGACAAAGGAAGCTTCGATCTTTAAGATATCTGAACATGTAGGAACAGTGCAGCAGGATACGGATGCGCAGTTTGTCGGACTGTCCGTAGGAGAAGACATCGCTTTTTCTCTGGAAAACGACATGGTGCCAAGACCGGAGATGCTGGAAAAGGTCGACGCTTCGGCGAAGATCGTGGGAATGGAGAAATTCCTGAAGTCTGTTCCTTACAACATTTCCGGCGGTCAGAAACAGAAGACGGCTCTGGCAGGCATCTTGCACAATGACGTGGAGATACTGCTTTTTGACGAGCCTCTGGCGGCGCTGGATCCGGCCATGGGAATGAATGCGGTAGACCTGATCGACAAGATACACCGCGAACATCATAAGACCATCCTGATCATCGAACACCGTCTGGAAGACGTGCTCTACCGTCATGTCGACAGGATCATCCTGATGAACGAGGGAAAGATCCTGCTGGATACCACGCCTGACAGGCTGCTCTCCTCAAACATGCTGAAGGAAAACGGGATCAGGGAACCTTTATACATCTCTGCTTTAAAGAATGCCGGAATCAGCTTCACGGACAAGGACAGACTCGCTTCCATTGAAGACCTGGATATCGATCTGTACAAGGAAAAGATCCTGAAACATTTCCGTGGCGCTAAGACCGGTGAAACAAAAGAAAAGAAAAAGAAACTGATTGAAGTGAAGGATGTTTCTTTCTATTACGACGATTATCCTGCCCTGAAGGATATCTCTTTTGATCTGTATGAAGGAGAAAGGATCGCTGTCGTAGGAAAGAACGGCGCAGGCAAATCTACGCTGGCCAAGCTTCTCTGCGGCATCATCCGCCCATCCAAGGGACAGATCCTGATCGAAGGAGAAGACTACCTGAAGTATTCGATCAAGGAACTCGGCGAGATCGTCGGCTACGTCATGCAGAACCCGAACCAGATGCTGGTAAAGGACATCATCAAAGAAGAGATCGAACTTGCCCTGAAACTCAACAGTTTCCCGGAAGAACTGATCGCTCAGAGAGTAGAGGATACTTTAAGAATGGCAGGACTCTATCCGATGCGCAACTGGCCTGTTTCCGTACTGAGCTACGGACAGAAGAAGAGAGTCACCATCGCCTCCATCCTTGCCCTGCAGCCTAAGGTCATCATTCTGGATGAACCGACAGCCGGACAGGATTACTTCCACTATACCGAGATCATGAACTTCATCTGCGAACTCAACGAGAAGCACAACATCACGATCCTGTTTGTAACCCACGACATGCATCTGGCAATCGAATACACGGACAGAGCCATCGTCTTTACGGATGGCGAAATGATCGGGGATGATCTCGTATACAGGATCCTTTCCGATGACAGTATCATCGAACGCGCTTCTTTGAAGAAAACATCCCTGGTGACGATAGCCCAGAAAGCGGGAATCGATCCGGAAGAATACATACACTATTTCATTGAATGTGAAAAGAAGGAGAGAGAAAATGGATGAGAAACTCTTTATCACTCTGACTCCGGGAAACACTTTCATTGACAGACTTACCGGTAAGACCAAGGTAAGGATCTTCTTCCTGCTGATCTTTATCCTGACCTTTACCTGGGACGTCAGGATCATGATCCCGATCTTTATTCTATCTATCGTATCGCTGATATCGATTAAACCGGACAGGAAGAAGAACATAGCGATCATTCTGTTTGTTCTGTTCATGAACCTGTTCAATCTTTTCCTGACCTGGCTGATCAAGCCGAACTACGGTCTGGAAATGGTAGGCGGATCAACCGTCCTGTTCAAGTTTACCGATTTCTTTATCGTGACTTCAGAGACTCTGTGGTACTTCTTGGTCCGTCTGACCAAGTTCATGGCGTCTTTTCTGCTTTCCTTGACCTTCATTCAAAGCATTACGCCAAGCGAACTTGCGGCAGGTCTGCATTCCATCAAGATCCCTTACAAGATCTGTATGATCGTATCCCTGGCTTTCCGCTATATTCCGGACATTACCAGAGACTTCAACAACATTAGGATATCCATGCAGACAAGAGGACTGGAACTGGATTCCAGGAAGTCTTCGCTGTTTACCAGACTGAAACAGTATGTCCTGATTCTTGTACCGCTGATTATTACTTCTTTCGACCGGGTTGGCAACATCGCCAACGGCATGGACCTGAGAGGCTTTGGCAAGAACAGGGACAAGACCTACTACTGTGAACACGAGGATACCCCGGGAGACAAAATGCTGGCTCCGGTGGTGCTGCTTCTGTGCATTGCCCTGCTGGCGGTGATTGTCTTGAAGATGATATACAAGCCTGCCTACGAAGTGTGGTG
>JAFZQL010000079.1 GCA_017620435.1 Erysipelotrichaceae bacterium | reverse complement strand
CCTGCCTGGGACAAGATCTATGAACAGGCAAAACTCTTCCCGGGAGAACTGGTTCTGGTTACGGTCGGTCCGGAAACCAATCTGGCCATGGCTTTCAACAAATATCCTGATCTGAAACAGCTGATCAGAAAGATCGTCGTGATGGGCGGATCTCTGGATAGAGGAAATGTTACGGAGTACGGGGAAGCGAATATCTGGCACGATGCGGAAGCCGGAAAGATCGTGTTCGATACGGGTATCCCGATCGACATGGTCGGTCTGAACGTCACAAGGACCGCTCCGCTGAAACAGACGATCTTCGAAGGAACCGATGATGATGTCAGAGAGGATGTCAAGGATGTGATCAGAAAACTGATCGACTTCCGCAACGGGGAAGCGATGCATGACGCGATTGCGATCTCTTCGCTGGTTTCCGACGATATCATGATCTGGAAAGACGCCTATACCTATGTCATTGACGGAGAGGTATACAACAGAGGGCAGACAGTAGCCGACTATGACGCGCAAGAAAAGAACTCCCGCGTTGCCGTAGGAATTCATCTGGATGCCTATTACAAGGTCATGAAAGACATGATCAACCGTTATAAGTAAAAAGGTCCTGAAGAGGACCTTTATTTCGGATAATGGAATCCTTCCGTATCGATTCCTTCCAGTTTCAGCAGTGCCAGTTTATTCTTAAGCCCGCCGCCGTAACCGGTCAGATTTCCGTTTCTTCCCATGACTCTGTGACACGGAACGATGATACAGATCGGATTGGCTCCGACTGCGTTTCCTACCGCCTGGGCTGACATCTTCCTGATTCCTTTTCTTTCGGCGATCTTTTCCGCCAGTTCGCCATACGTTACGGTCTTGCCGCAGGGGATCTCTTCCAGCAGTTTCCAGACTTCCTTTCTAAAAGAACTTGCTGCGTCGGCTTTGTATTCCGGCACAAAATCCGGCTTCTTGCCTTGGAAATAAATGTCAAGCCATCTGACTGTATCTGTAAAGACAGGAAGATCCTTTTCTTCTCCGCCTATGTCTTTTATATCTTCCGATCCTTCAAAACAAAGACCGGTCAGATATGTTCCATCGCTGACCATGACCAGATCGGAAAAGCCTTCCGGCGTCCTGTATTTTCTGACATAGTTCATATATAGCCTAACTATAGCACAGTTTCTCCGGCAAAAGAAAAAGCAGTATCTCTACTGCTTTCTTTCTGTTTAGACAGATGTCAGATTCGCCTTCTGCAAAGCTCTGACGACGACCGGAACGATCAGCAGGTGCGTGACGATTCCGGCAATACCGGTGACGAAATAGCCCGTGACCCACATCTTCAGCGTGTAGTTTCCGGCATTAAGAACCAGAGCGTTCACCAGACCTCCGGCGATCCTTCCGCACAACATCGCTACGATCAGAGCGATATAGATCTTCTTGAACGACTTGTTGTTCTTCAACAGCTTCATCATCAGACCGCTTACCAGACCGTATACGGCCAGTTCGACGACCATTCCCGGCAGCCTGGCTGCAGGAGGCATGCCTGTCAGTACAGATGACAGGATCGGCGTTACGGCGCCGCAGACAAGACCCGTCAGAGGACCTGTAGTCAGACCACAGATCAGTACAGGGATGTGCATCGGTGAGAACAGGGATCCGCCATTCGGAATGGCGTGGAAAGCCATCGGCAGAACAACGCCCAGAGCGATCAGCAGTGCAGTCAATACCAGTTGTTTCGTTTTCATAACTCTTTCCTCCATAAATAAAGGTATCCTTCTTCCGTGCGGGAAAAACGATACCTTCGTGATATCATTACATGGTTTTCTACTAAGACTTCAGTCTGATGTTCCTTCTTCATGAAGGAACATATCCATTATAGCACAGATCACCTGTAGATCAGCGATGACGGGATCAGGAATAGGTACGGGGCTGTGAAGACCGCAAGATTCAGGGCGATCTTGCGAATCTGTTCAGGACTTAGATCCGGGTCTTTTTTCAGCATCCTTCCGTTCAGCACGTAGATCAGTACGCCGGATACCGCGATGGCGATCAGGATGATAATGATTGAATACAGATTCGGTTTCCACGATAGTCCATAGGCGATCGCTTCTCCCGTCTCGTTCGGCAATACGATGTCCACGAGATACAGCACGCCAAGCAGGAATGCCGCACCTACAAAGTCCGACAAGAAACCGATCAGACAGGTCTTCCAGGAATGTTTCCGGGTCTTCTCTTTACAGTCTTCAATACCCAGCTTTTTCATGGACAGATAGGTCACCAGAAAATCGATCAGATAGTTGGCGGGAATCAGTCCCAGCCATAAAAAACTCGGCCACCACACCAGCAGCCAGATCGGCAGGATTATATTGTATAAACGTATCGTTTTATTCCTTTTCATTTTTAACTCCTTTTGTATCATTCTGCCTCATCTTTTCTGTTTTTACAACCTTCATTATCGTTTCCCACCTTCGTGATTATGATATAATATAGACGGGGAAATGTGGTGTTACTTAAAGAAAGGGTCATCTGTCAGGATGACCCTTTCATTTAGCTGCGGGGAAATGTGGTTTTTATCTAATTATCTAGATAAGAGACTTCAGCAGGATCGCCGTTATCTGCAAGATCGCAACGATGACACGAAGGACCATCTTCGTATCCATTCCTGCTCCTTTCCGTCCCCGCAGCCGCAGAGAATAATACACGAACTATCCTCCGTTACATTATTCCCATAAAAAATGGTGATTCCTAAACAACCGTCAAAAAACGACCCTTTCGGGCCGTTGTTTTTTATCAATCCGGTTTCTTTTTAAATACCAGCTTCGTGTAGATCGGCGTAAGCACGAAAGCCAGGATGAATGCCGCAACAAAGCTGATACATTCCGACTTCAGAAGCATTGGCCCAAACGGGATCTCTGCGCCATGTGCCGTTGCCTGAGAGTATGCCATGTAGACCATGATGAAGGTCATCACCGGAGAATAGACAACGTCGGAAACCAGGGCTTCTAGGAGTCTTGCTTTCAGAGTGCCCGATTCCAGATTGAACTTCTTCATCAGTCTGTCGCTGATCTTCTTCATCGGCACCAGCATGCCCAGCACCAGGCTGATTGCAAAACTGATCAGAAAACTCTTCAGAAAACCGGCAGGCGTAAACTTTCCCGCACTCAGCATTCCGATCAAAGAAAGAACGAAACTCATCGTTCCTCCCATCAGAAGACTCATCTTTATTCCCGCTTTTCTCATATCGTTCATTTATCTTTCCTCCCTGAAATAACTCAGGCCCAGCGATGAAGGCGCCAGATTCTCTTTCTTCTTTCGTTTGGATACGACACACAGTACGATGATCGTTACGATATACGGCAGCATCTTGTACAGGTTCTGCATGTATGTGGCGCTCTGCAGGTTCATCTTGCTCGCAAGGAAACGGGAGAATCCCATCGGAATATAGATGTAGGCCCAGTAGCACAGACCAAACAGATAAGCGCCCCAGGTGGCGTTTTTCGGCTTCCAGCTGGTAAAGATGACCAGAGCAACCGCCAGCCAGCCCAGAGCCTCGATGGCCGAATCGTTGGCCCAGGTTCCCTTGATGTAGTCCATAACATAGAACAGACCGCCCAGACCGCAGATCATGCATCCGATCAGGGAAGCCAGATACTTGTATCTTGTAACGTTGATGCCGGCCGCATCCGCCGTGGCAGGATTCTCGCCGACCGCTCTCAGGTTAAGACCTGTTCTTGTCCTATTCAGGAAATACTGGACTAGGAAAGCCAGGATCAAAGCGACATAGACCATCCATCCGTGAGACAGAAGGATGGAACCGAAAGCACCGAACTTCCCCGCAAGGAACGGCAGTTTCGTCCTGAACGCGCTGGATGTCGTTGCGACCGAGATCGTACCGACACCGCCCGAAAGCTTCATCATGTTTCCGCCGAAGAAGTTGGCCACCCCTGTTCCGAATATCGTCAGGGTCAGTCCCGTGACATTCTGGTTGACCTTCAGGGTGACCGTCAGGAAAGCGTACAGCAGGCCTGCCAGAGCCGAAGTGATCAGGGTACTAAACAGACACAGGATCATTCCGACAAGCGGGCTAGGATCTGAAACAGAACTCTCATAAAGAAAGGCACAGGCCAGAGAGGCGATGCCCCCGATCTGCATCACGCCGGGAACGCCGAGGTTGAGTCCGCCGGCCTTCTGATTGATCGTCTCGCCGATACAGCCGTACATGATCACCGTACCGAACGTGATCGCCGCCACGAACCAGGAAATGATCTGGGTAACACTCATCCTACTCACCTTCCTTTCTGTTTTTCTTCATCGTGATCCGGTAATTGTTAAAGAACTCTGAACTTAGGATAAAGAACAGGATAATACCGGTGATGAT
>JAFZQL010000009.1 GCA_017620435.1 Erysipelotrichaceae bacterium | reverse complement strand
GAGAGATAAATATAGTCTTCCGTGACCTTGCCGTCTTTTTCAACCCTACGGTACGGAGTCTGAATGAATCCGTATTCGTTGATCTTGGCATAGGTCGTCAGATAGGAGATCAGACCGATGTTCTGACCTTCAGGGGTCTCGATCGGACAGATCCTTCCATAGTGCGAGTTGTGTACGTCACGGACTTCAAATCCCGCTCTTTCTCTGGTCAGGCCGCCAGGACCCAGGGCAGAAATACGACGCTTGTTGGTCAGCTCTGCCAGAGGATTCTGCTGATCCATGAACTGAGACAGCTGCGAGGAAGAGAAGAACTCTCTGATTGCGCCCGACAACGGACGGTTGTTCGTCAGTGTCTTAGGTGTCGCGTTCTCGATCTCCGTGATGGACATCTTCTCTTTGACTGCCTTCTCCATTCTGGACAGACCGATACGGAACTGGTTCTGAATCAGTTCGCCTACCGTTCTGATCCTACGGTTGCCCAGCATATCGATATCGTCGGTCGTACCGACGCCATCCAGCAGGGTAAACATGTAGTTGTAGAATGCCAGCATGTCGGACATCGTGATACACTTCTTGTCGTTCAGAGGATCGATGCCGATCAGTCTGATGATGCTGTTTTCGTCTTCCGGATGTCTGATGTTCACCACCTGGCAAGCCGTACCGACCAGCCATGCGGAGATCTTTTCGCCATTGTCGATCCTCTCTTTAATGGCTTCTTCCTTATCCGACATCAGCATGTAGCTGTCATGATCCGGCAGATAGTAAGGCATTGCCTGTTCCTCGTTGACCTTGACATCTTCGAAATTCTCATCCGTCAGACGTCCCAGGACAAAGAGTCTCTGTCCGTAGTCCATGACTGCATTGTAGTTCTTGGAAGTAAGTTTCACTTCTCTGGCAATAATGCCGGAGTAGACTCTTACCGTATTGAATTCTTTGGCGATCTTCTCCACATCGGCAAGCGTCAGTACCGTTCCCATGAAATAAGTTCTGTCCGCAAGATCGATGTCGTTGGCAAGGATCCTGCCCTTTAAGGCCAGCTTGTCTTCTGTAGGAACTTCGACGATCGTCGGATGCGAGAAAATGTGCCTGAACGGGAATGCCTCGACATGGCTTCCCTTGACCAGATATTCTCTTAATACCTTACGTTCTGCTTTCTCGATCAGCGTTCCCTTCTTGTAGAGAATGGAACCGTCCGCCTTGTACAGATCTTGAGCCAGGACATGATGCTCGATTCGATCGATCACACTCAGTTTCTTTCCCAGCTTGTATCTGCCCGCAGGGGTCAGATCGTATTTCTTCTGATCGAAGAACTTGGCATTCATCAGGTTGGCAGCGCCTTCAACCGTAGGAACTTCATCCTGTTTCTGGTTCTTGTGCATTTCCAGCAATGCCGCATCCATCGTCTTGGTCTTGTCGGCCTGAAGAGTATTGACGATCTCTTCATAGGCACCCAGGAAAGACGTATAGATCGCTTCATAGATATTCAGGAATTCACGGTCTTCATTCTGATTGATCAGATCTTCGTAAACCGGCAGATCCATTGCCTGCAGGAATGTCTTGACGCGGTCAATATCAAAACCGTCCTCACCCTTTTCCAGATTCAGCGCAAAACCGATGCACTTCAAAAGAATGGTAGACAGGATCTTACGCTTTCTGTCTACAGACATGTTCATCAGTCTGCCCAGAGCGTTCTTCTTGTCGTCGGTCAGGAATTCCAGCCAGGTTCCGCGGGAAGGAATCAGTTCGCCGGAGTAGGTGTCTCTGCCTGTCTTGTCGTCAGACTGGCTGTCAAAATAGGCGCCAGGAGATCTGACGATCTGCGAGACGATGACACGCTCCGCACCGTTGATGATAAACGTACCTGTCGGGGTCATCATCGGGAAGTCGCCTAAAAAGACTTCTTCTCTTCTGGTGATCACTTCACCGGTATCTTCATCAATGATTTCCAACTCCATGTTGGCTTTTAATGGCGCACGATAGTCTTCTTCACGGTATTTGGTTTCGGCAACATCATATTTCGGCTCACCGAATTCATAATCGATCAGTTTCAGGCGGATATTTCCGCCATAGTTCTGAATCGGGTAAATATCATCAAAAACTTCTTTGATTCCATACTTTTTAAACCAGTTAAAAGAATCGGTTTGTACCTCGACCAGGTTAGGCAATTCCAGATTGCCGCTAACCTTCGAGTAGTCACGGCGAGAAGAATGCTTACCCGAATTAACAATCTTGTACTTTTCTTTCATTAGCGCCGTCCTTTCAAATAATTGCTTAGAAAATCATCTGCAGCTGTCGATGACAAGATAACCCTTGTCCTTCTCGATAACCTCGACGTTTTCAAATAGTGTTTCAAGTTTCTTCATGGAAGACATCGCTCCCTGAGCCTTACGGATCACGATATACAGGTGACCCCCCTCATTCAGCATCTTTTGAGCCTTCTCGTAGAGTTCATAGATGATCTTCTTCCCTGCTCTGATCGGCGGGTTAAGAACGATCGTATCGAACTTGTGATCCAGCGTCAGTATGTCTTCACACAAATGCACTTTAATATCTTCTGTATGATTATTTCTGTTGTTCAGAACAGACAGTTCAACAGCTCTTGAATTGACCTCGGCCATCTCCACCTGCAACTGCGGATGAAAACGTTTCAGGATGATCCCGATCGGACCGTATCCTGAACCAAGATCAAGCAGACTCTCTCCCAGATCCTTCCGATAAACAGTTCTAATTAAGATATAACTCCCGTAATCGACGTTGTCTTTCGAAAACACGCCGTTATCGGTAGTGAAACGAAAAACCTCATTATCGAAATAATAAGTAAACTCTTTCCTGTCGGAAGACAGATCCTTATTATCCGTATAATAATGGTTCATCAATTATTTGATATCGACAGTCGCTCCTGCTTCAACTAACTGCTTTTTGATCTCTTCTGCTTCTTCCGGAGAGATGTTTTCCTTGATTGGGCTTGGGCACTTGTCAACCAGACCCTTGGCTTCAACCAGACCTAAACCTGTGATTGTCTTTACGACCTTGATAACAGCAGTCTTGGCTTCACCGAAGTTCGTTAAAATAACGGATACGGAAGTAGGACCCTGAGGTGCTTCTTCTACAGGTGCAGCAGCAACAGCAACCGGAGCAGCGGCAGTAACACCGAACTTCTCTTCAATTGCCTTAACCAGTTCATTTAAATCCAGGATGCTGGCTTCTTCCAGATAAGCCAGAATATCTTCATGTGATAATTTTGCCATAATTAATTTTTTCTCCTTTTTCTTTCACATTATGCTGCGGCTTCGGCAGCAGGGGCTTCTTCTGCCTTAGGGGCAGGGGCATCACCTTTCGAGTCAGCAACGGCCTTGACGGCTCTTGCGAATGAACTCAGCGGCGACTGCAGACAGCTCAGTAACATCGACAGCATACCGTCGCGGTTCGGCAGATTGGACAGTTCCTTGACTGTAGCTTCATCGACAACCTTACCCTCAACGATGCCTTTCTTAAGTACCAGAGCCTTGTGCTTCTTCGCAAACTTGGCCAGAACTCTTGCCGGTGCAGTCGCATCTTTCGAGAATGCAAAGGCGTTAGGACCGCTTAACGCGTCCTTCAGGTCCTCAAAGCCGGACTCGTCACACGCTCTTTCAAACATCGTGTTCTTGTAGACTTTGAAGTCTATGCCTTCCGCTCTTAAGCTGCGTCTTAATTCTGTCACTTCAGCAACACTAAGTCCGCGATACTCGCAAACGACTGTCGAATCGGAATCCTTGATCTTGTCGACGATTTCCTTGACAACAGCCTGTTTGTTACTTAATACAGCTTGATTCATAGTTCCTCTTTCTAACACCCATATACACATAAAATAAAACCTGTGCCCATAGACACAGGTTAAAAATCATCTTCTGATCAACCTCGGTAACATGATTAAGCGATAGCGCCGTTACTGTCTATGGTATATCGATGCCTTAATATATTACCTTATTTAACGTTATTTTTCAAGTAAATTCGCGCTTTATTTCAGAACATTCTCGAGATCTTCCAGACAGCCGGAAAGGATGTGTTCATTCCCCAGCGGAGACAGGGCGACATAGCCTGCCATCACGGCATTTCTGTCTATCCTCAGGTCGTCCGTTTCCTGATGCGGCTTCATGTGAGAAGAAAGGATATCGATGTATTCTTTGCCGTCTTCAGATTCCATGGAGAAGTCTTCAGAGTAGACGACTCTGGTCGACCTGCCACAGACCAAAACGCCCTTGATCTCCTCTTCTTTCAGATCAGGAACGTTGATATTCAGATAGTAGTCCTTCTTCCTGTTTTCCAGATACTTCATCCCCAGCACTCTGGCGTATTTCGCAGCTGTTCTGTAGTCGTTGTCCATGGAAAGCTGCAGACTGACGGCGATGGCAGGAACTTCGTGAATATATGCTTCTCTGGCTGCTGCCGCCGTTCCGGAATAGGTCAGATCCGAAGAAACGTTCAGGCCTCTGTTGATCCCGCTGACGACCAGATCGATCTGATCCTGAAACAGAAAACACAGACCAAGATGGACACAGTCCGCAGGAGTTCCCCACAGCGCATAGGCCTTTGTGGCACCTTCCATCTTTCTTTCTTCAATACAGACCTTCCCTCTTAATGTCAGATGATGGGAGTTGGAACTTCTTTCTTCTTCCGGAGCGACCACACAGACCTCCGCGATCTTTGAAAACTCTTCTATCAGCGCCTGCAGTCCTCTTGAATCGATTCCGTCGTCGTTTGTGATCAGCACTCTCAGCCTATCCATTTTCTTTCTCCAGGATCTCGAAGATCTGATCCAGTTTCTCGATCCGGTAGCCATGGTAAGCCATGGATGGTCTCTCCGTATCTTCAAGGATCCATACCGGGGTCACACCGGCCCTGATGGCTCCCAGGATATCGGAAGAGAATACGTCTCCGATCATCAGACATTCCTCGCACTTCACGCCCAGCTGCTTCGCGGCGTATTCGAAGATCTCGGCTTCCGGCTTTTTGCAGCTTAGATCTCCGGATACCAGAATCACGTCGAAATAGTCTTCGATCTGTACCTGTTTGATCTTATTGTGCTGAGAATAGGAATATCCGTTGGACAGGATACAGAGCTTGTACTTGCCTTTCAACTTCTCTAGCACATCGATCGTCTCGTCTTTCAGCACCGCAAAACGGTACATATTCATCTTGCTGAATTCAATGAACTTCTCGTTGAAATCCTCCGGGAGCAGATCCCCGTACTTGTTCAGGAACGGGATCATCCTGTGACGGGTCTCCGTCGTTCCGTTGCAGTCGAACGTCAGCATGTCCTGCAGGACGGCTTCAAATTCGATCTCGTTCAGATCAGCAAAATAAGGCTTCAGAAAATCCCTGTACATCCGATAGGCGTTCATCTGTCTATTCGACAGCGTGCCGTCAAAATCAAAAAGGATCGCTTTAATCATCGACCCTCTCCGCCTTTTCTATGATCTTCTTGCATTTCCGTTCAAATTCCGGTCTCTCCATCATCACGACAGCACCGCATCCTTCACACTTGATCTTGATGTCGACGCCCATCCTGACGATCTTCCAGTAATGTGATTTCCTGCATGGATGATCCTTCTTCATCTGAACGATATCATTTAAAGCATATCCTTCTACCATAACACCTCACTATCCAGAACGATCGTAATCGGACCGGCATTGGTCAGACTGATGTCCATCTCTGCCCCGAATACGCCCTCTTCCACTTCCAGATCCAGTTTCCTGAGACAATCATTGAAATACTGATACAGATGCACAGCTCTTTCCCCGCCCAAAGCATCCGTAAAGCTCGGACGGTTCCCCTTTCTACAGTCCGCATACAAGGTGAACTGCGAGATGGAAAGAACTTTGCCATTCACATCGTAGATGGAACGGTTGATCTTGCCGTTCTCGTCGTCAAAGATCCTAAGCTTGCTCATTTTCTCGGCCATCTTCTCAACGATCTTCTCATCGTCCTGCAGGCCAAAACCGACTAAAACCATATAACCGGTATCGATCTTTCCGGTTATATGGTCATCTACGGTACAGCTTGCCTGTGATACTTTTTGTATAACTAAACGCATTATTTCGTATTCTTTACTTTTACCCAGAGTTCAGAGATGATCTTCAATACTTCCTCATTGCTGTGGAAGACTTCATCGTTCTCTGTCATTTCTCTTGGCACATAGGCGTCGTTGTCTTCGTAATCTCCGCCTTCCATCGTGATATCCTTAACGACTTCCGCATTGGAAGAAGTATAGCCGACAAATACGGCATTCTCGAAAGCAGCATCGTAATCGATGATATAGTTGATGAACTTGTGCGCATTCTCGACGTTCTTGGCGTCCTTGTGGATGCACATCGCATCGACGAAGTAGTTGGTTCCTTCTTCCGGAGCCCAGAAGGCCATGTCTTCATTCTCGGCAATGATCAGCGCGGCGTCGCCGGAATAGACGAAGCCCATCGCTTTTTCGCCATAGGACAGACCGTCGATGATCTCATCGGTAACATAGGCAGGATCCATCGTCTTGGCGATCTGAACCAGCCATTCGTAGCTCTTTTCCAGTTCTTCCGGATCATCGGTGTTCATTGAATAGCCGAGGGCTTTCTCCGCCATCATGAAGGCATCTCTGATCGAGTCGTACATGTAGATCATGCCCTTGTACTTGGTATTGCGCATGACTTCCCAGCCTTTAGATTCGACATCTTCCGCATCGATCTGGGTCGTATCGTAACAGATACCCGCATTACCCCAGAAATAAGGAACGGAGTAATCGTTGTTCGGATCGAAATCCATGCCCAGGACTCCCTCATCCAGAACCGACATGTTCGGGATCAGGGACTTGTCCAGTTTCTGTACCATCTTCTCGGAGATCAGTCTCTCGATCATGTAGTCGCTTGGGATCAGAATATCGTAGACCGTACCGCCCAGAAGCTTGGTATACATGTTTTCATTGGAATCGAAGGTCGAAACATAAACCTTGATACCGTACTCGTATTCAAACTGTTCCACCACCTCATCGCTCAGGTATTCACCCGGAAGATAGATATACAGTTCACCGTTCTCGTAATTGCTTGAAAGACAGCCTGTCAGAGAAAACAGGATCAGAATACTTAACAATACACTAAGCAGCTTCTTCATTTCTTCTTTTTCTCCTTTCTCTGAGTAAAGGGATCACGTTCATGAAGATCATGATGATCGTGATCGCAATGACGATCAGCGTACTCAGGGCATTGACGCTCGGGTTGATACGCTTGGTCGTCGCATAGACATAGGTGGAGATGTTGTTGACACCCGGACCCGTGGTAAAGTAGGAAATGAGAAAGTCATCGAAGGACATCGTAAAGGCAACCAAAGCGCCG
>JAFZQL010000078.1 GCA_017620435.1 Erysipelotrichaceae bacterium | reverse complement strand
GCTGTTCCATTCCGGACCACGGCTGTCTTACTAAGTGGGCAAGTCAGGGTGTACTGCTTCTGAATGCCGTGCTGACGGTACAGGCGCACAGAGCCAATTCCCACAAAGGAAAAGGTTGGGAACAGCTGACCGATACGATCATCCGGAAGGTAAATGAAAAGGAAGAACCTGTCGTATTCATCCTTTGGGGATCCAATGCCCGCAGCAAGAAACAGTTTATTACCAGCCAGAAACACCTGGTACTGGAATCGGTTCACCCTTCTCCATTAAGTGCCTACAACGGTTTCTTCGGTTCCAGGCCGTTTTCAAAAACAAACCGTTTTCTTGAAGAAAACGGTATACAGCCGATCGACTGGCAGATCAGATAATTCCTAGCGCTGCGCCAGGATTTTTTTATATTCATCGAGTATTGTTTCCAGTTCCTCGTAAGAACGGACCTGATTTAGTTTTGCTTTGTACATCGAGGCATGATACATGCCGGAAAGATAATGCGGAGCAATCCCGCGCATCTCGCCCATCGCCAGTTTTTCTCCCTTGAGACTGATGAGTTTTTGGGCATGCGCCAGACAGCAGTTCAGTTTATCTTCAAGTGTGATTTCCTTTTTTTCTTTACCGTCAAGGATATCCGCAATCTCTTTGATCAGGAAAGGATTGCCGATCAAACCTCTGCCTATCATTACGCCGTCGCAACCTGTTTCCTTTCGCATCTGAAAGAAATCATCCGCGCTTACGACGTCGCCGTTCCCTATTACAGGAATCTTAAGATTCTCTTTCAGGATTCTGATATGGCTCCAGTCGGCATGCCCTTCATACATCTGTGACCTGGTACGGGCATGTAAGGCAATGGCGCTGGCTCCGGCTTCTTCCAGTTTCTTTGCCAGAGACAGATAATTCATATGTTCCCTGTCCCAGCCGAGACGCATCTTGACGGTTACAGGTTTTTTTACGTTCTCTACGATCTGTTTAACGATGATGGCCGCTTCATCTTCATGTTTCATCAAAGCGGATCCCGATCCTGTTTTCACGACTTTATTGACCGGACAGCCCATGTTGATGTCGATAATGTCGCAGTCGGTCTGTCTGTCCAGAACCTTGGCGGCATGCGCCATGGTCTGAATATCGCTGCCGAAAAGCTGCATCGATACGGGATGGGAATCTTCCGACACTTTCAGCATGTCCAGCGTCTTTTTGTTTTCGTAGTAGATCGCTTTGTCCGATACCATCTCCGTATAGACAAGACCGGCCTTGAACTCGAAACAGAGCTGTCTAAAAGCGTCGTTGCTGATGCCTGCCATCGGGGCGACGATAACCGGCGAGGATATGATCTTATCTCTTATCTGAAACATAGCCTAATACGGTCCTGATATCGTTCTGATCAAAGTGGTAAACTTTGCTGCAGAATTCGCATTTGATCTCGATCTTCTCGTCTTTGCTGATCTCTTCCAGATCTTTTTTCGGAAGCGTAAGCAGCTTGCTCATGAATTTGTCTTTTGAACAGCCGCAGCGGTAAGATACTTCTTTTTCTTCCAGTATCCCGGCATCCGGGAAGAGTTCATACAGGTATTTCGCCAGATCAGGATCCTGATCCAGAACGGATGAAATCGGTTTTAAATCAAGTTTTTCCAGATAGGAAATATCGCTTTCCACGTGATTTGGAAGCAGTTCAATGATCATGGCTCCTGCCGATCTGACGGAATCATCCGTATCCACCAGTACACCGACAGAAACGATCGTCGGGACCTGTTCCGATTCCATGAAATAGAAAGCAAAGTCATCGCCGATTTCTCCGCTTTGAAGGGCGACCTGAGAAGTATAAGACTGTTTCATTTTCAGGTTTTTCGTGACTTTTAGATAGCCGTCCGTTCCTACTGCGGGACCGACTGCAAGTTTATGGGTATTCTCATACGTCTGATAGATATGCTTATTGCCGCAGAATCCCTTAACCTCTCCATTGCTCTGGGCGACACAAAGAATCGTTCCGATAGGACCATTGCCGTTGATCGTCACCGTTACGGTTTCGTTCTCATCCTTCTGCATCAGTCCCATCAGCGCCGTAACAGAAAGCGTCCTGCCTAATGCCGCGCAGGATGTCGGCCACAGGTCATGATACTTCCTGGCCTGTTCCACGACTTCTTTGGAATCCAGCAGATAAATACGGGCATGTTCATTGAGCGCTGTAGCGATCAGTACGTTTTTATTCATACAGTTATTATAACAAAAGAAAGTGACGCTTATTTCGTCACTTTCTTTCTTGTTGTTTTAGGTTTTTCTTCTTTTTTGGAAGCGGCAGGCTTTTTTGCCGCCGTTCCGGTTTTCTTTTCCGGCTTCAGCAGTTCTTCGATCTCTTCCGCCGTCAGGGTTTCCTTTTCCATCAGCGATTCAGCGATCTTGATCAGATCGTTCTTATTCTTCTTCAGAATATCCTTGGCCTGCGCGTAGCAGGAATCGATGATCTTTCTGACAGCCGTATCGATCTCATAGGCGACCTGAGAAGAGGCGTTGGATGGCGATGTATAGTCTCTGCCCAGGAAGACGGAATCGTTTCCGCTGTTGTACTGTACAGGGCCAAGTTCTGACATGCCGTAAGTCGTGACCATGTCCTTGGCGATCCTGGTTGCAGCCTGAATATCGCCGGATGCTCCGGTCGTGATATCATCGAAGAACAGCTCTTCCGAAGCCCTGCCGCCCATATAGGATGTGATCGTATCCAGCAGTTCTCTCTTGGAATTCAGGATCTTTTCTTTTCTTGGCGTGATCAGGTTGTATCCGCCCGCATTGCCGCGCGGAATGATCGTGACTTTCTGCACCACGGCACCGTCCGGCAGATTCAGTCCGACGATCGCATGGCCCGCTTCATGATAGGCAACCAGTTTCTTTGTATAATCGTCATAGGTTCTTGACTTCTTGGCAGGACCCATCATGACTCTGTCGATGGCTTCATCGATCTGCTGCACATGGATCTCTTCCTTGTCTTCTCTGACGGTCAGGATAGCTGCTTCATTCAGGACATTCTCCAGATCCGCTCCGGAGAAACCGGGCGTTCTTCTGGCAAGTGCTGCCAGATCGACATCATCGGCAAGTTTCTTGTTTCTGGCATGTACTTTCAGGATCGCTTCTCTTCCCTTCAGATCCGGCAGTGATACCGTGATCTGACGGTCGAATCTGCCTGGTCTTAACAGAGCAGGATCCAGTACATCCGGCCTGTTGGTTGCGGCGATAACGATGATGCCGACATTGTCGGCCATGCCGTCGAGTTCAACCAGCAGCTGGTTCAAAGTCTGTTCACGTTCGTCATGTCCGCCGCCAAGACCTGCGCCACGCTGTCTGCCTACCGCATCGATCTCATCGATAAAGATCATGCACGGAGCAGTCTTCTTTGCCCTGGCAAACATGTCTCTGACACGGCTGGCACCGACACCGACAAACATTTCCACGAAGTCCGAACCGGAAATGGAATAGAACGGAACGTTCGCTTCTCCGGCTACGGCTTTTGCCAGCAGGGTCTTGCCTGTTCCCGGCTGGCCTACCATGATAATACCCTTCGGGATCCTGGCTCCCATCTTGGAGAACTTCCTAGGATTCTTCAGGTATTCGATGATCTCCTGCATCTCTTCTTTTTCTTCGTCACATCCGGCAACATCGTCGAATCTGACCCGGATATTGTCTTCCAGATGAGCTCTTGACTTCGAGAAATCAAAAGCCTGTTTATTGGAATTCATCGCTCCCATCCGGTTCATCAGGAAGATGCCGACGACGACAAATGCCAGAAGCGGAATCACGGAACTCAGCAGTTCCAGCAGATAATTGGATGCGTTCGCATCGACAAAGGTGACTTTATCCAGTTTCTTCAGCTCATCGATCAGTTCATCGGCCGCCTTTTCGGTATTGGGAATGATTGCCGTAAACTGATAGGAAGAGTCTTTTTCTTTGACGACGCCGGTAATGGTCATCGTATTGTAGTCGATAGATACCTTGGCTTCGCTGATCTTGTTGCTGCTAAGCAGTTCATTGAACTGCTTGTAGTTCAGATTCTTGTTTGTCGTTTTGACCGGATTGGAAAAAACCATCATGATCATAAACAGACATACGATCAGGTACGGAAGAAGGTTCAGTATCGATCTATTGTTGTTTTGATTTCCGTTATTATTCATTGATTAACCCTCGTAACACTCTTCTTTTAATACTCCTACAAAAGGCAGATTACGGTATCTCTGGTTGAAATCCAGACCGAAACCGATCACAAATTCATCAGGGATCGTAAAACCGACATATTCAGCACTGATATCGGTGATCCTGCGGCTAGGTTTATCCAGCAGCGCAACTACCTTTACTGTATTGGCTCCCTTGGAGTGAAGCAGTTCTTTTACTTTCTCCAGTGTTTTTCCTGTATCTACGATATCCTCAACGACCAGCACGTCTCTTGAAACGATGGAACGGTCCAGATCCTTAACGATCTTGACATCTCCCATGGATTCCGTACCGCTGTAGCTGGAAACGGCCATGTATTCCGTTTCACAGTCGATCGTGATATTCTTCAAAAGTTCAGCCATAAAAGGAATAGACCCTTTTAACAGACCGATAATGACCGGAACGCTGTCTGCATAATCATTGGAGATCTCTTCTCCCAGTTCCTTGCATCTTTCGGTAATCTCTTCTTGAGAAATCAGTACTTCTTTCACATCATCCATCAACATCGCTGAGTCCTCCGTAATATTAATATTCTATCACAAACAGATTTGGTTTTTCTGAATAATGATTTCTGTCACATCCGATTCCCGGAACCAGAATAATATCCCCTTTTCCATTCACGACGACAGGCCAGGTCATGCGTTTTTTCAACGGGATCTTGCTGTCGATAAAGAATCGTCTGATCTTCTTTGTACCGTAACGCATCAGAATCGCATCGCCCTGATCGAAGCTGCGGATCATGATCGGGAAGTCGTCTTTTCTGAGTGTTACAGCCTGTTTCATGCCGCCGTTCCTGCTGATCTTGAAATAAGGGTATTCTCCTTCTTTCAGTTCTTCCAGTGAAGTAAAAAGAAAACTGTACTGTTCTGGAACTCTGAAAAAAGATACCGTTCCGTATTCTTTTACCAGGATCCTGTCTTTTTCTCTGATCTGGCAGTGTTCGCTTTCGCGGATCTGTCTCAGGGTCTCTTTGATGAACACTTCGCTTTTGGCAGGAAAAAGCTTTCTTACAACGGAATTCACATAAGGAAAAGACAGGAATTCATCTACAGGATAGATTCCTTTTTCCAGGAAGGAAGAAGTCGCTTCTTCTTCACTTGTTTTTTCCTGATTCTCTCTTCTGATTTCTTCGAGGATCTCTTCTTTTTCGGCTTCGCTCATTTTTTCGACCGTTTCATGCCTGATCCTGTTGCGGGTATAAACATCGGAAAGATTGGATTCGTCGATCCCGTAGGGAACATCGTTCTCTTCACAATACGCAAGAGTATCCTTTCTGTCCCATTCCAGAAGCGGACGGATCACTTTCACGCCGCAGATTTCATTGCTTTGGGCGAGACCGTAACAGCTGACGCCCAGATTTCTTTCCTTCTGCATCAGATAGGTTTCAATCAGATCATCTTTCTGATGGGCGATCAGCACGCCATCCAGCCCGTTTTCCTTACACAGTTCGGCAAAGAACCGATATCTTTCTTCTCTGGCACATGCCTGGAAGTTGCCCTGATACGAGTCCGGATCGCTGTTCAGCAGATGAAACGGGATCTGATAGCTGCGGCAGTAGTCTCTCACCAGTTCCATGTCCCTGTCTGCAGTATCTCTGCGATGATAGTTGACATGAGCCGCTTCCAGATAGAGCCCCTTTCTTCTGGCCATATCTAAAAGAGCCATTGAATCTGGCCCTCCGGATACTCCAATCAGATATCTTCCCTTATCAAGATGATTCAGTGTATGATCCTTCATTCTTAGTTGTTGAAACGGAAGAACATGATATCGCCGTCTTTCGGATGATAATCCTTCCCTTCCAGACGCAGTTTTCCCGCTTCCTTCAGTTTCGCTTCGCTTCCGTATTCCATGATGTCGTCATAGGTATAGACTTCCGCCTTGATAAAACCTTTTTCAAAGTCGGTATGAATGATGCCTGCGCACTGCGGAGCGGTATAGCCGGACTTAAAGGTCCATCCTCGGCATTCATCCTTTCCTACGGTAAAAAAAGTCTCCAGACCGAGAGTCTTGTACGCTTTCACGATCAGATCATCCAGACCGCTGTGATCGATATCCAGCTCTTTCAAAAATTCCAGCTTCTCTTCTTTTGACAGATCGGAGAGCTCTTCTTCGATCCTGGCCGAGATCGCGACAGCCTGCGAACCTTCTTTCTCCGCATAGTTTTTCACTGCACAGTAGAATTTGTTCACATCGGGATCGTTGATCTCCTCTTCCTTGATGTTGCATACGTAGATGACCGGCTTGGCGGTAAGGAAGTTGAACTGTTTCAGATAAGCCTCTTCTTCTTTATTGAAGGTCAGAGAACGGATGTTCTGGTTCTTGCCTAAAGCGTCGTAGATCTTCTTCAGCAGCTGATACTCGAACAGCGCATCCTTATCCTTGGTGTTGAGCGCTTTCTTCTCAACCTTCGCGATTCTGTTCTCGCAGGTAGCCATGTCTGCCATCTGCAGCTCATAGTTGATGATTTCAATGTCGTCCACCGGATCGATACGGTCGTAGACATGAGTGATGCTGCTGTCTTCAAAACATCTCACCACATGACAGATCGCATCCACTTCCCTGATATTCGCCAGGAACTTGTTTCCCAGACCTTCTCCCGTCGATGCGCCCTTTACCAGACCGGCAATATCCGTAAACTCGAAAGTCGTAAAAATGGTCCTCTCGGGTTCAAACAGTTTACTTAGATTGATCAGTCTTTCATCCTTTACTTCGACAATGCCGACATTCGATTCGATCGTCGCAAAAGGATAGTTCGCCGCCTCCACTCTGGAATTGGTGATCGCATTAAACAATGTTGATTTTCCTACATTCGGCAAGCCTACGATTCCTGCTGTTAAACTCATATTTTCACCTCATTTTAAGTTTAGCACTAATGCATGTTAAAATATACCCATGAAACTGATCAGAGCCGATAAGAAAATGATTCCCATGCTGTCTGAATTTGCAGACGATGTTTTCATCGACTACTACAAGGATCTGATCGGCATGGATCAGTCCGTATACATGACTGATCTCTTTCTTTCTGAAGCAGCCATCGAAGATCTGATGAACAAAGGAGCGGTATTCATCCTGGCAACGGAAGATGAAAAACCTGTCGGTTTCTGCGAATACATCAGGGAAGACAAAAGGCTGTTCCTTTCAAAGCTCTACGCCGAGAAGGCACATCGAGAGAAAGGCATCGGAAAGCAGCTCTTCCTCAACTGTCTGCAGTACGCAAAAGACAATGGTCTGGAAAGCATCTATCTGACCGTAAACAAGTACAACATCCCATCCTATGAGATCTACCTGCATCTCGGCTTCAAAGTCGTCGATGCCGTGGTAAACGATATCGGAAACGGCTATGTGATGGACGACTACATCATGGAATATACAATATAAACAGAAAAGCCCTTTCGGGCTTTTTCTGTACTGCTTATTATTGGAAGATTGTTAATGAAAAAATTATTACAATATATTTATAACATCAGGATGTGAAAAGTATGTGAAACTTAGAATCTGATCATCAGCATTCTGTCTTTTCCGTTGATATCCTTGAAGACGCTGACTTGTGCATCCGGGAAGAAATCTTGTGCCAGTTTCGTCAAGGCATCCTTCTGATCATAGCCCATCTCAAAAAAAGCCAGAGCATTCTCTTCCAGGATTTTATGAGCTCTGGAGAAGATCTCCCGATAGAACTTCAGGCCGTCATCGCCGCCAAACAGCGCCACATGCGGTTCAAAATCATAGACCGAAGACTCGATCTTTTCGACTGTTTTAATGTATGGCGGATTGGAAACAAGAATGTTTACTTTGATATTCTTCTCGATATACGGTTCCAGCATCGAACCTGACAGGAAGGTGATCTCACAGTCATTGATCCTGGCGTTCTCTCTGGCCGTATCGAGAGCTTTTTCGGAAATATCCGAAGCATATACCTGGAGATTTTCTTCTTCTTTTTTTAAGGCGATTGCGATGGCTCCTGAGCCTGTTCCGACATCGCACACGTTGATCTTCTTCCCTTTAAAAAACGCGTCATACTGGCTTAAAATGAGCCCTACGAGCTCTTCCGTCTCCGGACGGGGAATCAGAACATCCCGGTTGACGATCATCCTGTAGCCGTAGAAGTAGGAATAGCCCAGCACGTAGTTCATCGGTTCGTTGTTTATGAGTCTGACGATACCTTCACAGAACTTCTTCATGACTTCTTCATCGACCTCTTTATCGATATCCAGATAAAGATTCACCTGATGATCACTGCACAGTTCAAAAAGAAAAGCCTTCACCAGTTCAGGTGAAAGACCTTTTTCAACAAAGATTTTTTTATACTGATGGATCAGCTGATTATACGTGCTCATTTAACAGTTTCTCTCTGTCGTCGTTTTCCAGCAGAGCATTGACGATATCGTCCAGTTTTCCTTCCATGATCCTATCAAGCTGGTTGATGGTCAGACCGATACGGTGATCGGATACTCTGTTCTGCGGATAGTTGTAGGTTCTGATCTTCTCTGATCTGTCTCCGGTACCGATCTTGGAACGTCTGATCTTGCCTTCTTCCTCTTCCTTCTTCTGCTTGTAGTATTCATAGACCCTGGCCTTGATGATACGCATTGCCGTTTCCTTGTTGGCGATCTGGTTGCGTCCGTCCTGGCAGTTTACGGTAATGCCCGTAGGCTTGTGGACGATTCTGACGGCGGAGTCGGTCTTGTTGATGTGCTGTCCTCCGGCTCCGGAAGCGCGGTGCGTTTCGATTTCCAGATCGGAATCAGGGATCTCAACATCCTCATCTTCCACATCCGGGAAGACGATGACGGTAGCGGTAGAGGTGTGTACCCTGCCCTGTGTCTCGGTCTTTGGAACACGCTGTACACGGTGTGCACCGGATTCGAACTTGAAATGACGGTAGGCGTCCAAGCCTTTAACCATGAAACTGATCAGGGCATATCCTCCCGCTTCGGATTCCGATGTTTCCATGACTTCCACTTTATATCCAAGAGACTCGGCATAGTAGGAATACATCCTGAAAAGATCTCCGGCAAAAATGTTTCCTTCATCTCCTCCGGCAGCGCCTCTGATTTCTACCAGACAGTCGTAGGAATCTTCCGGATCTCTTG
>JAFZQL010000077.1 GCA_017620435.1 Erysipelotrichaceae bacterium | reverse complement strand
GCTACTTCGATCTGTTCCAGCTTAGCTTTCATTTCTCTGTAGAGTTCAGCCTTCCTGGCTTGTCTCTTTAAAGGAGAAACCTGTCTTTCCAGTTCCGAAAGAATATCAAAAGTCCGGTCAAGGTTTTCCTTGGTCCTCTCCAGTTTATTCAATGATTCGATTTTTCTCTTTTTGTATTTCGATACACCGGCAGCGTCTTCAAAAACTTCTCTACGGTCATACGGCTTGGCGTCGGCAAAGTTCATGACGTTTCCCTGCGAGATCATCGACAGCGAATTCTTGCCCAGACCGGTATCCATGACCAGATCCAGAATATCCTTGTAACGGACATTCTTGTGATTGATCAGATATTCCGCATCCTGATCGGTATTGTAGATCCTTCTAGTCAGTTCGATCTCATCGAGATCCGAATTCAGAAGATGCTGGGAATTGTCGAAAACAAGCGTAACTTCCGCCATGTTCATGGCTTTCCTGTCTTCCGATCCGGCAAAAATGATATCCGTCATCTTCTCGCCTCTCAGCGATTTAACGGACTGTTCGCCCAATACCCATCTGATCGCATCGGAAATGTTCGACTTGCCGCAGCCGTTTGGACCGACAATGCCGGTGACAGGATCGTCAAAGGTGATTTTTATATTGTCAGCAAAGGATTTGAACCCCTGCATTTCGATACGCTTTAAAAACATCCAGCCTCCTTTTCAGCTTCTATCATTATAACAGATTCAGCATGTTTTCATATATGACTTATTCAGTTATTTTACAGTTTTAAACACAAGTTCATCATTCCCGCTCCGGTTTTCCAGCAGTTCGGTAATGCCGTTGCGGTAACGGATCGGATAGATGTTTTTCCCGTCATCCAGTACATATCCTTCTCTCTTTCCGATATACTTCCGGAAAGGATCCGTTTTGATATACATCAGGACTCTGTTTCCTTCTGTCAGAATGTATGGCCTGATCTTTTTTCCTGTACGATCTTCATATGCCTCGATCAGATCGCCGATCTCGTTTTCGTGCAGTTCGCTGGAAAGAATGACGGACTCAAATCCGTTCTTTTTCAGGAATTCATAGGTGTAAGAGTTGCAGCAGTTCAACGTATAATAGGCGATCTTGTGCTGCACATTCCGGAAGAGTCCGCCCCACTCGCAGATCAGGGCCCTGTCTGTATCGGGATAGGCAGAAGCGCGGTTTACGACCGGATATACCGCATATTCATTTTCGCCCACATAAAACCGGTCAGCTGTTTCCATAAGATCCGGCGATTGTGTTTCGTCTTCGATCATCTTAGTCTCATACGACGGAAGATTCCCTTTATGTCTGAAGCTGTTCAGCCTGAACTGATTAAAGCTTTCTATCGCATCTCTTCTGATCTGGTTCAGTTCCTTGACACTCAGAAAGGCGTTTTTCGTATCGGCAGAGAAATCTTCCAGATAGTAAACTGTATCGTTGAGCCTGTCGAACTGTTTCCTGATGCTTTCTTCATTTAGAGGCACTTTCTGAGCCTTCTGCGCAACGATAGCACTCTGATAGATATATTCCCCGTTTGGACATTTCATCTGTACAGCGACCTCTTTATCAGGCAGAACGACGACATGAATACGTAAAGGCAGTCTCTTCTCTTCTCTTTCCGTGATTTCTTTCTCCAGGAGATAGTCACAGGTCTTGTATACTTTCCCTTTCCGGTTCTCTTCACAACGGATTGCGACGATATCCCCCTTTTCCGCATGATTTACCAGCAGATCGTTTCTGTAAAGCATGTTTACGATGCAGCCGAAGTCGTTTATCCGGATGCCGTCGAACTGATTCAGATCCCTATCCAGACGGATATAAAGCATCCCATTGCGGTAGTTGACAGTTTCCCCTATTTCGATTCCAAGATGATTCGGCGTTTTCTGGCCGAACAGATCATCTTTCCCGTGAAGCAAATCGCTGGTAAAGGAACGGTTGAACAGAACTTTCAGATCATCGATTTCTTTTTGTGAAGGAGTGTATTCTTTCTGATCGTAGTAAGAATCGATCGCTTTACGGTAGATGGAAGTCACATAGCCGACATAGGCCGGTGATTTCATCCTTCCTTCGATCTTGAAAGAAGAAACGCCGGCTTTGATCAGTTCTGGAATGTCTTCCACAAGCATCATGTCTTTCGGCGATAACAGATAATCGGTATCGGTTCTGATCCTGTTGCCTTCATTGTCTTTCAAAGAATACTTCAAACGGCAGCACTGGGCGCACATTCCCTTGTTGGCGGAACGGTTCTTGGTGGCGGAAGACATCAGACACTGCCCGGAATAGGAAACGCAGATCGCTCCATGAACGAAAGTCTCGATCTCTATTCCCTGCCCGCAGGCCTCTTTGATGAATTCAAGATCCGATTCCCGGGCGATAACGACCCGGTTAAAACCGAGCTTCTTTGCCGTCTGTATGCCCGCGAGATTGTGAATATGCATCTGGGTGGAACAGTGCAGTTCAAAATCCGGAAAACGCTGTTTGATGACGTCGTAAAGTCCCAGATCCTGAATCAGCAAAGCATCGACATTGTTTCTGTAGTAGAATTCCGCCTCTTTTAAGGCGTTGGAAAACTCTTTTTCTGTCAGCAATGTATTCAACGTAACAAAAACGCGGACATTCCTTAAATGCGCGTATTCGACCGCTTCTTTTAATT
>JAFZQL010000076.1 GCA_017620435.1 Erysipelotrichaceae bacterium | reverse complement strand
GTTTCTTTCGTTACGTTCCAGGCAGTCCAGCAGTTCCTCGATTCCGTAACGTTTCGCAAAAAGAGTGAAACCGTACGGTTTAATCTTTGACAACAGACCTTTTCTGCATTCCCGATCACATTCAAAACAGTGCTCCAGTCCATTTTCCATGGAACAGCTTCTGTTTTTGCACCATTCTTTATCCGGACAGTCTTCGCTTCTGCAGCCCCGGCAGTGTTCGTTTTCGCTGCACAGACAGCAGGTCAGTCCGCATCTTCCGATACCGAGTTCTCTTTTCATTCCTGACCTTTCAGGTTCTCCAGTACTTCAGGATTGTTGGATACGATCATATCCAGGATCGGACAGCCATCCATTTCAGGACATCCTCCGCAGGTCTCGACATTCTTGTTCTCCGCACATTTGCGGATCTCGCAGAAACTGCCGCACCAGGCTGATTTGATCCCGTCCATACGGCAGCCTTCACAGCGGATCTGCTCCGGAGTGATTTCTGTCTGATTCAGCTGACTCCAGAGTTTTGCCGTTTTCTCACACAGCTCCTGGTCATTATTGATCGTAGCAATATAGGCATCACATTTCTCACAATCCAGTCCGCAGTATCCTATCAGTCTCTTCATCTTTTAATCCGTACCTTTCTTAAAACTTCTTTTCTTTTCGATTGCCCCATTCCCTGTTTTCGCACCAGTATACCGTTCTGTCCGTCACATCGTAAACCATTGACACGACGGTCGGACAGACTGTCTGGGAAACTTCTTTCAGAACGGTAAAACAGTCTTCGACATCAAAATCATCTTCGGCTTCCCTCAGCATTTCTTCCGCCTTCAAATAACGGTCCCATCCCATCCAGGGATGTTCCTCACTGTTCATCTTGAACGGCGAGAAGTTGGTCATGACTCTATATTCCGGTTTTTCGTAATACAGACTGCCCTGCCCCGGAACAATATACAGAACGTTGCCGTCTTTATCCGACAGTGAGGACATGAATGTCAGACAGGGAACGCTGCAGACGGTCTCATTCTCGGCAATCTCTTTAATCTCCTGCAGCGTCTTCTTCTTCAGCAGCAGATCGATATCCAGCAGGATCACGCTGTTTCCATCCTGCACAGGATCACTTCTTTTGTCGTAAGGCCAGCAGGTCGGCATGCCGATAAAATCTCCTCTGTCGTTGGCACCGAATAAAGGAAGCCATCCTTCTCTGGCATCGTTAATTTCGATATAAACACCCTCATCGTCAGGACGGACTCTGTATTCCATATCCAGAAGATCCAGATTCCAGCCAACGATCGTTTTCTTTCTGTTAGAAACAATACTCGTACACATAAGCTTTCTAATGATTCAATAAGGCATACAGGATCGGGCTGATAAACAGCAGATAGCCGATCAGTGCCCGGATCAGAAAACGCTTCTCCAGGAAAACGGCGATAAACTCCCTGATCAGAGCAGACGGCCAGTAGTAGAAGGCCACCTTGGCGCCGATTCCCGTACACTTCAGACCGACTTCTTTCGCCAGCCTCAGGCACCTGTAGATGTGGTAGTTGCTGGAAACAAGGGCGATCTTTTTCTTTCCTTCTCTGACATCGATCAGATTCCTGAAATTGATCAGGTTTTCTCTGGTTGTTGCCGACTTGTCTTCCACAAGGATATCCTCTTCCGGGATACCGTGCTCCAGCAGATAGTTCTTCATCGCTTCCGCTTCGGAGAGTTTCTCATCCTCTCCCTTGCCCCCGCTAGGGATGATGACCGGCTTTTTCTTACATTTATTGTAGATCTCGATTGCCTTATCCACTCGATTGGAAAGCAGCCTAGACAGCTTCTCTCCCCCAATCAGACCGCAGCCGTGAATGATGATATAGTCGAAATTCATCCGATGCGGCATAATCTGAATGAACACCGAATAAATGACAAAACTAAGTACCAGAAAACTGAAATAGAAGACAGTAAATATCAGCAGAAGGATCCAGTATTCTGCATTATACAGACTGATAAAATCGGACAGACCGAGCACATAGATCACTGCCGCGATCTCGCCGATCCCGACAACAACGCCAAGAACCAAAGACAGTACATGAGCCAGGCAGAATGATTCTCTCTTGATCATCTGGATGCCGTTGATGATCAGCAGCAGCGGAACCATAAACAGGGCAGCCATGATGATCAGGAAACAGGCCAGCAGGAACATTCCCGTGTATTCTCCAAAAAAGCTGGCGACAAAAAGCATCGTCACCAGCAGGGCACCCAGCAGAAGCATGCTGTTGAAATAGTTCTGCGGTCTTGCAATGATCGATGCGATCGTAATGATCCAGGCGATGGCAAGAATAGGTCCGAACACCCGGATAGTATCTGTTATTTCATCCATAAACATATGATATGCACGTATAGATTCTGTAATCTGTTTAAATCACACCCAGCGGGATCAGTACGACAAGCAGCAGCGCTACCAGTCCCCAGACTCCCATCAGGAAAGCGTTCCTCTTCTTCGGTTCCATGTCAGGAACATAGTTGCTGGCAAGGAAGAACGGAATGTAGGTCGTGATAAACACTGGGATCACGCCCCACCATCTGTAGACCCAGATGAACGAATGGTTGGATGTTCCGGCCAGGAACGATTCAAACAGGGCAAACAGCAGAGCCATGCTCAAAGCGCCGGCCAGTTTGCAGCTGATCCCTCCCTTGCCGTCCTTGGCGAAGTAGCGTGCATTCCTGTCGTCCGGCAGCATCTTGAAAGAAATGATTCCTGCCAGAGAAAACATCATCGACAGTTCCCAGCAGACGCCGATCAGCAGGATGAAAGTCGTTGAAGCATTGCTGACGGACCATAGCGGATAGCCGAAAACATGGGCAATAATGGCATTACCTATCTCATAAAGCCAGTGGACGCCATACAGCGCCAGTCCGGCATAGATCGCCTTGTAGTTCTTTTTGTTGATTTCCGACCAGTAGACATAGAATACGACTGACAGAATAAAAATGAATGTCCAGTTGAAATTCTCCGTACTGCGTACAATGATGCTTTTTACCAGATCTTTTGCTTCTTGCGAACCGTCTCCCCAAAATACAAACATGTTTTCCCCCTTAATTCATGATTCTTTCTTCTTGTCGTACTCTGCCAGCCATGTATCTGCCTGCCGGCGCGTACGGAAAATGATCTTCTGTTTCTTTGGATATTTCCTGAGCAGTTCCAGCACTACAGGACGCTGGGTCGTAACGTAATTATGGACCATTTCAATCAGCTTCGGATCTTCGATTTCTTCTGTCCAAGGAATATCGCTCCGCTCCTGTCCGATCCTTTCTGAAATACCCTCCATGCATTCCTTCTCGCCGTAGTCAAGGAAGACGACCGTATCACAGGCCTGTATTCTTGTTTCATAGGTTCTGCTGTAATCGCCATCCAGGATCCAGGATTCTTCTTTCAGTATTTCTTCCAGTTTCTGATCGAACTCTTCTCTGCTGATATGAGTCCTGTCCGGTTTCCACCAGACGTTGTCCAGATGGATCAGCGGCAATCCCGTCAGTTCCTGCAGCTTTCTGGAAAATGTGCTCTTTCCGCTGCCCGGACAGCCAATCACGATGATTTTATTTCCCACCGTTGCCGTTTCTTCCTTTTCCTGTTTCTTGCTCAGCTTCTTTTTGATCGCTCCAAGCACGTCGGTCTGTTCCGTAGTATGATTAAAAATCCCCCTAATAAAGAACCAGTGCTTTGCCATAGCAATCACAAAAAGGATCAGCGACATCACAGCCGGTTCATAATCCTTTGTTATAAACATGAGTATCGCAAATACCAAAGGCGGTACAGGACCTGCCAGGTTCAGATACTTGGTAGTGAGAACGACGATTACTCCGGCCACATCAGCAACAAAGCCCCACAGAAAACTGTAAACCACGATCATGATGCAGGTGGTAGCTACACCTTTACCGCCCATGAACTTCCGCCAGATCGGAAAGCAGTGTCCAATCGTAGCCCCGAATCCGGCATAGAACATGATGCTTTTTTCCGCATCAGGGAACAGATAACGGACCAGAAACATGGCAAACAGACACTTGGCCACATCGCCGATCAGCGTGAGTATGCCCGGCACAAAGCCCAGCGTCAGCATGATGTTGGCCATGCCCGGATTCCCGGAATCTCCCAGATAGGAAGAATCCTTCCCGGTATACTTTCTTGCGACCAGTTCGGCAGTCAGAAAATTACCGAAACAGTATCCGATCAGACAGCTGATCAGTTTTTCTTTCATGATCGTTCCCCCTTCCTTTTCAGTGGTTTGTGATGTATTCGGCAAGAGCCAGGGCTATCTCGAAATGTCCCGAATCGTGCTGGGTATCTTTGATCTGACCCTCTTCTCTTCTCATTGTCCATTCCGGCGCATCCAGCAGATCTCCTCCGGTATAGAACATGTAGACATCCAATCCTCTGAAGTCGCATACCGCCTGTACGGCGGAACCTTCCATCTCGACAGAGATACAGCCATCAGCCTTGTGCTTTTCAAAGTTGTTCAATGTTTCCCGGTAAAAGCCATCCGTGGTCCAGGTCTTCCCCAGAACATAAGGGATCCTGTTTTCTTCCATGAACGAAGCGACGACATCCGCATTTCTGATCCTGATATAATCGGACGGCGGTGCATAATGATAGGAAGTTCCTTCGTCCCGATACGCTTCTGTAGGGACCATGATTTTCCCTCTGGCGATCTGTTTGTCCAGACAGCCCGCTCCGCCGAAATAGACGATCTTATCCGTCTTCAGGATCTCGCGGATCTCTTCCACCGTACCCGCACAGGCAGGCGCTCCGACCCAGGTCCTGTAGAAGCCGAATTTCCTGCCGTGATGTTCAAACACATAGACAGGACTCGCTCCGTGTCCCATGATCAGTTCCCCGACCTTTTCGCAGCCGTAATTCTCAGCCACATATTTCCCTACAACATGAGAGAATGTAAAAATCACGGCATCTACTTCAGGTGCGTTTTCATTGATTACCGGATTGATCTTTGCGGGTGATTTATCGTCAAACGAATCTATTATCATTTTACAAAGTAGGCGGCAGAAATGGCGCCGGGACCGGCATAAGTTCCTACGGTTGCGCCTACATAGGACAACGGAAGATCTTCCATGTTGCCGAAGAGATCTCTGTTTCCTTCCATGAAACCGTTGATGTTCGTGTCATCTGTACCGGAATAGGCGACGCTGAACGGCATGTCCAGATCGATGCCTCCGTCGTTTTCGATGTATTCTCTCATGGCCTTGTAGCCGTTCTTCATTCCTTTCACTTTGCCAAGTACATCGACCTTTCCATCGGTAATGGTGATGACAGGCTTGATCGATAGCATGCCTCCGACAAAAGCCGCAGCTGAAGAGATCCTTCCGCCTTTCTTCAGATTCTCCAGCGTGGCAAATATGGCAATGATCCTGACCTTTTTCTGTGCTTCTTCCAGCAGAGATACGATCTCATCAGCATTCTTTCCTTCTTTTGAAAGTCTGGCGGCATATTCCACCAGGATCCTTAAGCTGATGCAGAAATGTTTGGAATCAAACACCTTGACTCTGCCGTCAAACTCGGAAGCGGCCAGTGTAGCGCTCTGGAAACATCCCGAAACACCGGAAGAGATGGAGATGTATACGGCTTCACTTCCATCAGCGGTTTCTTCCTGGAATACTTCGGAATACTTGAACGGCGAGATCTGGGAGGTCTTCGGCAGTTCTTCGCAGTTCTCCAGTTTCTGATAGAATTCGTAGTTGGAAAGATCGACACCGTCACTGTATTCCTGATCGTCAAATCTGAATACCAGCGGTATGACTCTCACACCGATCTGCCTGGCATATTCCTGAGAAATATCACTTCCTGAATCCGTTATGATCTTGACACTCATCTTCTTCTCCTTCATCCGTATCGGGTCTGTTCTTTTTTCTTATTATATCAGTAAAAACAAGATCGTCCTATAGAGCGGATGATCTTGTTCTGGTCTAAAACTACAGGATCCTCGCCAGAAACTGTCTGGTCCTGTCGTATTTCGGCTGATCGAAGATCTGTGCAGGTCTTCCTTCTTCCACGATCACACCTTCGTCCATGAAGATGACCTTGTCCGCAACATCTCTGGCGAATCCCATCTCGTGGGTCACGATCACCATGGTCATGTCTTCATCTGCCAGCTGCCTGATGACGTTCAGTACTTCCCCGACCATTTCCGGGTCAAGTGCCGATGTCGGTTCATCGAACAGGAGGATCTCTGGATCCATGCACAGGGCTCTGGCAATGGCAACACGCTGTTTCTGACCGCCTGACAGCGTTGAAGGATAGGCATGTACGAAATCGCCCAGTCCTACTTTCTGCAGTTCTTTCAAAGCTCTCGCTTCGGCTTCTTTTCTGTCTTTCCTAAGTACTCTGATCTGAGCCAGAACGCAGTTGTTCAGGACATCCAAATTACCAAAGAGATTGAACTGCTGGAACACCATTCCCACCCTTCTACGGTAGGAATTGATGTCTTTCAGTTCACTGATATCCTGATCGAATACATCTATTTCCCCTGCATCGATGTCTTCCAGCAGATTGATGCATCTCAGCATTGTCGACTTTCCCGAACCGGAAGGTCCAATCAGACAGATGACTTCTCCCTTGTCTACCTGAAAGCTGATATCGTGAAGGACTTCCAGTTCTCCGAATCCCTTACGGACATTTTTTACCTCGATCAGACTCATGACTTCGCTCCTTTATTGGCCAGGGAGATGCTGCTGAAACTGGTATCGGACTGTGGGAGAGATGTTCTGGTATGATTCATCTTCTTCTCGATCAT
Organism: Erysipelotrichaceae bacterium; assembly: GCA_017620435.1. GTDB lineage: Bacteria > Bacillota_I > Bacilli_A > Erysipelotrichales > Erysipelotrichaceae > Colivicinus. Next base: position 10,734 of record JAFZQL010000076.1, on the reverse strand, counting down.
GCCCAGGAGGATGCTGGAAAGGCCCGTCAGGAGCAGATAGATCATCGCTGTCAGGAAATAGGTCTCCGTAAAACGGTAGGTCGTACCGGCAATGGAATTGGACTGGAACATCAGTTCCGTAATGGAAATGATCATCAGAACGGAAGAGTCCTTGATGTTGACGATCAGCTCGTTTCCGATTGCCGGGAAAGCGTTGCGTATCGCCTGGGGCAGTATGACATCCATCATCGTCTGCATCGAAGACATGCCAAGCGATCTGGCGGCCTCGTTCTGCCCGGGATCAATGGCCTGAATGCCGGATCTGACGATCTCGGCCATGTAGGCTCCGGTATTGATCGAGATCACGAAGATCGCCGCCGTCATCTTGTCCCAGCGGACAAGACTGGTATAAACCAGGTAATAGATGAATACGGCCTGAACCATCATCGGCGTTCCTCTGAAGACTTCAATATAGATCCTGGCAATGATATCCAGAATTCTTTTCATGATTCTCTTCGATGTTGATACGGTCTTGTCCAGTCTGATCGCCCGGACTCCGCCGACAAACAGACCGATCAGCAGGCCCAGCAGTGTACCGGTGATTGCGACGATCAGGGTCGTTCTGATTCCCAACAGAAAGCTTGGATAGTATTTTGCCAGTATTTCAATACACTTGGTAAAAGACATGCTATTCCTCGACTGCCGGCTGTCTGTTTACAGCAGCTTCCATGATGGCCAGTCTGTCGGCTTCAGAGATCTGATCCAGAGCAGCCTGAATACTGTTGAGTAGTTCGACGTTCTGCTTTGCGACCGCAATCGACACCGATGTATCTACGACGAATCCCTTTCCTTCTTCGAACATGACGATCGCCAGATCCGGGTTTGCCGCAACAACGCCGTTGGCTACCGGAAGTTCGGCAGTGATCGCATCCGCCTCGCCCGCCTGCAGCGACAGGACCATGCGCGGATAGGTTGCCAGAGGTGTCATGTGAATGACACCGTCGATCTGATCGATGACCTCATCATAAGTCGTATTCGCCTGTCCCAGAACACTTCTGCCGCTTAGCTGCTGAATATCGCTGATTCCTGTCAGATCGGAATCCTTCCTGACGATGACGACCATCTGTGATTCGTAGTAAGGCGTCGTAAAGCTGACTTCCTGCGCCCTTTCCGGGGTTTCCGTCATACCGGCGATAATGCAGTCGATCGCTCCGGCATTGAGTGAAGGAATCAGAGAATCCCAGTCCGTCTTGACGACCTGGACCTCCATGCCCAGCTGCTGCGCAATCATCGAAGCGATCACGACATCGTAGCCGTCGGCATAATCGACAGAAGAGATCTGTACGGCCGTATCGGAATCCTCGACCTGCGTCCAGTTGAACGGCGCATAGTCGCATTCCATTCCCACACGTAAAACATTGGACTGTTCCTCACTGTTCGAAGCAGAAGAACAACCTGCAAGGCACAAAAGAGCCAGCAATACAATTACTGTTTTTTTCATTTGTTTATCCATCCTTTCAATAAAATATCGTATGCACTATCACATCCGAATTTCATCGAAAGTAATAGCGCCTCTTCTTACGAAGGAGTGCTGCAGGTATTTCCTGCAACCCCATATCCTGTAAATGCCTTCACAGAATATTCGGCGGTGATTGCCTTTCCTGTACTTCATTGCCTGCCGGCTTCATACAGTACTGATCTGCACCGCTACCTCTATACATAGATTTTTTATTGGGTTTATTATGAAACGGATTCCGATATTTGTCAACTTAGTTGCATCATCTGAAGGATCGTAATCAGATATTGTTCGCCAGATATGTGATCGCGATCATCGGCATGATTGCGAATGCAATCATTATAAAATTGACAATATGTTTCTTTCTTTCGTAATACAGGGTTCCGATGAATTCCCGGATAAAGGCGTTGATCCAGAAGTAGGTTTTGGTTTTTGATCCGATGCCGTCCATCTTTAGCCCCTGTTCCGTGGCAGTCAGTCCGGCCCGTAATACATGGTAATTGGTTGTAGAAAAACCTATGGAAGCATCCTTCCGTTTAATCAGATTGTTCGAGAACCTGATGTTTTCATCGGTATTTGCCGATTTGTCCTCCAAAAGGATGTTTTCTTCCCTGATCCCCTGGCTCAGCAAATAGTTCTTCATGGCTTGAGCTTCCGGGATGAGCTCGTTATCCCCTTTGCCTCCGGAAGGAATAAAAATCAGGTCTTTTCCGGTAGCTCTCAGCTGTTCATTCCTGAATTCCAGGGCTTTGTCTACTCTTCCTTTTAATAACGGTGTAAGAGATCCGTCCTTTGCGATCTGACAGCCCAGAATGATCATATAATCCTTGTTGAGTTCCACTTTCCTCCTGACAGACTTGATCGCAACGATGATCGTTCCGGCAAGGATGCACTCCAGATAGGATATCGACAGGTATACCAGCGCTTCGATGAAGTTGTACAGATATGGACCGATGCTGTTGAGATCGTAGATGTTGACTTTCTGCGTTCTCATCAGAATGCCGTAGGTAAGATCCGGCAGCAGCGTCGAGATGCATATAAATACTCCCAGGAACAGACCGAGCAGATTTCTAAGCGATCTTCCTTCTTTACGGATCAGATTGATGTTGCTGAGAGTAACCAGAATTGACGTGATCAGGGCGATCGGAAAAAGAATGATCGATATCGTGGACATAGAACGGATCAGGCTGTTGATCGTGCCGTAGAGCCCCTGATAATGAGGTATCGACAAAAGAGTATCTACAGCAAAAAAGCACAGGAAGATGATGGTTCCAAGATAGGTAATGTTCCTGTACTGATATAGGTTTTCCTCAACGCAATCGCGGTATTTTCCGTAGATCAGATAGATCCCGTACAGCAGCATGATCGTTTCACAGACCGGAAGGATCTCGGAACAGGTCGATCTGCCGAAGAAGTTGTTGTCGGTAATGACCATGCTGCGATGGATATACAGTAAGGCTTCAGTGCGGTATTCTCCGTTCTCAAAGAACAGAAATACTCTGCCCGGTTTTACCCCTTTGACTTTTACTGTCAGATTGCCGTTGTCCTTTTTTTCTTCCAGGATCTCGGCTTCGCCTGTTTCGTTTTCCAGAATCAATGAATAATCGCTGTCCTGTTTACAGGAAAAAACCACTTCATATGTTCTTCCCGTCAGCAGGATCACTGAAACAGAAAGCAGAAGCAGGATCAAGGATACGATACAGAATTTTCTAAAACCTTTTCTCATACAGCAGTCTTTTTCACAACCGATCAGCCATTTCTTTTATTATACCCGCAAATAAATCGGTACAGATGAGCAATTCTATTCCCTGGCTCTTTTCAGTATTATAGAATAAAAGTGTATCCGACATGACCGTAAAAGGGATCACCGATCATTTTCTATATAAAAACCGGACTTCACCGATCTGAAGTATCCGTTTCGTTATAATAATACTGAAAGGAAAACAACATGAAACAGTCAATCGCCAAACATCTGAAAGATCTATGCCTTCTTCCAAGCCTATCCGGTCATGAACAGCTGGTCAGCAGCTATCTCAAGGAACAGTTTGAATCTCTTGGCCTGGAAGTCACAAGAGATGTTCTAGGGAACACCTTTACCTGTATCAAAGGAAAGAGCCATGATAAGAAGGTCATGGTGACAGGCCACATGGATTCTCCGGGCCTGATGGTTAAAACGATCACCGATAGCGGATTTATCCGCTTTGAAAGAGTCGGCGGTATTCCGGAAAAAACACTGGTAGCTTTAAGAGTAGCGGTTCAGGCAAAAGACGGATACGTTCCGGGCGTCATCGGAGTGAAAGCGCATCACCTGACATCGGCAGACGAGAAATATAAAGTCGACAGATATCAGGATCTTTATATCGATATCGGATGCTACAGTAAAAAAGAAGTTCTCGACCTGGGTATCAGAATAGGCAACGCCATTACATATAACCCGGTCTTTGTTCATCTGCAGAACGATATCGTATCCGGTACTTCATTCGACAACCGTATCGCATGTACCTGTCTTCTTGAACTGGCAAAGATCTTTACTGAAAATAAGCCGGATTGTGATGTATATCTTGCCGGAACGGTTCAGGAAGAATATACGATCCGAGGAGCGATCACGGCTGCCAGGATCATTCAGCCGGATGCCATCATTTGTCTGGATGCCGGAATGGCAGGCGATACGCCGGATCTGGCCGGAGCGAATGAAGTGAAACTCGGAAACGGTCCGATCATGTCTCTGTACAACTTCCATGGCAGAGGAACGCTCAACGGAACCATGCCTCATCCGAGCCTTGTCAGATTCTATGAAGAAAGCGCAGAAGAAACAGGCATCAATCTGCAAAGAAGTGCCGGTATCGGCGGGCTGACCGAACTGGCCTATATGCAGCTGGAAGGAAACGGCATTGCCGGTATCGATATTGAAGTTCCATTCCGCTATTCTCATTCCTGTGTTGAAACAGCGGATCTGAATGATATTGAAAAGACGATCCGTCTCACAGAGCACGTTATCAGGAAGATAGACGGAAACTGTGATTTTACCGGCAGATAACGGATACGGGTTCTTCTTTAAGAGTATTCATCAAATGAAAAATGCAGAAACTGTCTGCATTTTTTTATGAAATATGGTCCGGGCTAAGGGACTCGAACCCCCACGGTCGCCCACTAGATTCTAAGTCTAGCGCGTCTACCAGTTCCGCCAAGCCCGGATTGCCTATATATAATATAATAATTCACTAGAATTTGCAATTCTAAACCAGTATAATAGGTAATATGCTACTAACGGTTGATTTAGGAAACACCAGCACTAAACTGGGACTGTTCGAAAACGAGAGACAGGTCGCTTTTACCTGTTACGACGGGATCTCCGACAGATACCGCAGTCTTATTCTTTCTTTCCTTTATAAAGCCAATTTAAGAGAAGACGCTGTCGACAAGGCGATTCTTTCCTGTGTCGTACCGCGTGTCTATGATGACGTATACGACGCTCTGGAAAGCATTGTCGGCAGAAACAACATCATCGATATCAACCCTGCCAAAAACTACGGCATCAGACTGGCCATGCCTAATCCCGAAGAAACCGGAGATGATCTGATCGTCATGTGTTCCTATGCCTATAATCTGTACCGTAGAGAACTGCTGATCGTTTCCATGGGAACAGCTACCGTTCTTTGCCACGTAACAAGAAGAGGTGAATTCAGGCACTGCATCATTGCTCCGGGTTTCAGCAAGCTTTCTGAAACGTTGTGGAAGAATGCCGCCCAGCTTCCGGAATTCGAACTGAAACATGCGGACAGCTATCTGGCAGACAATACGGTGGATGCGATGAATGTCGGTATTTACAACGGCTATATCGGTATGGTCAAATCGCTGATCAACGGGATGCGGAATGAACTGTTTGAGGATCTGTATATCATCGGCTGCGGCGGTGTAGGAAAGATGGTCGCTCCATACATATCCGATCTGAACGAATATGATCCGGACTTTGTTACCAAAGGTCTGGCCTTTATCGCACAGAGGTTCGGCAATGGCTAGAGTGATTCTTGCCAGCAAGTCTCCGCGAAGAAAAGAACTCATGGAGATGCTGAAGATTCCTTTTGAGATCATCGTTTCCGATATCGAGGAACAGATCGATCCGAATCATGATCTGACGAAAGAGATCGAAAAACTGTCCTATCAGAAAGCAGAAGCCGTTTTCAAGAAAGAAAGCGACGCTTTGGTCATCGGATCCGATACGATCGTCAAGATCAACAATCAGGTTCAGGGAAAACCGAAATCACAGGAAGAAGCCCGGGAAATGCTTCATCTGTTATCCGGTAACACCCACGAAGTCATTACCGGCGTTACCATTCTTTATCAGGATCAAAGAGAAACGTTTTCCAGCACGTCTTCCGTTACCTTCTATCCACTGACGGATGAAGAGATTGATACCTATATCGCAACCAACGAGCCTCTGGATAAGGCAGGATCCTATGCCATTCAGGGAGATGGAGCCAAGTTTATTCAAAGCATTCACGGCGATTTTTATACGATCGTCGGACTTCCGATCGGAGAACTGTATCACCGATTGAAAAAATATCTGTAAAAAAGAAGATTTCTGTTATAAAATTGAAATACAGGCCGACATAGTATAGTGGTAATACGCATCCATGGTAAGGATGAATCCCGTGTTCAATTCACGGTGTCGGCACCAGTAAAACAAAAAGCTCATTACTGAGCTTTTATTTTTGATCCTGATGTATCACGATCTGGGAATAAGGGATAGAGATCCCTTCCTTATCGAACCTCTTCTTGATCTCCATCCTGAGTTCTCTTTCGATCCGGTAGTGATTTCTCTGTTTGGCTTTCTGATAGATGGCCATGCCTACACTGCTGTCATCAAAGGAAGTGATGGCTGCCGCAATCGGCTTATCGTAACAGATATCCTGATGCTTCTCGTAGTATTGATCCGCAACATCTTGCAGGATCCGGTAGACTCTTTCACTGTCTTCTTCATATGGTGTTCCAACTTGTACCACAGCCATGTTGAATTCTCCGGAAAGGTTTTCTACCGTAGTGATCTGACCGTTAGGAATGATGATCTTCTGCCCTTTCCAGTTAAGCAGATAGGTACAGCGTACCGCCAGGGAAATGACTCTTCCCTCATAACCGTTGATTCTGACATAATCCCCTACGCCATACTGCTTTTCAAACATGATGAAGGCTCCCGCCAGCATGTCTTTGATGATGCTTTGGGCTCCCAAAGATATGACCAGAGCGCCGACGCCTGCTGCCGTTACGATGTTGGAAAGTGTGGAACCGAATCCTAGCTGATTGATGATCACGCAGAAAGCCAGGAAGTATACCAGATAACGTCCGACACTTCTAAACAGCGTCATGGATGTGACAAGATTCTTGGACCTGGTCTGATCGTCGAGATTTTCCGCCTTACGAATGACCTTTGAAGTAAAAGCAGTCAGAACGGACAATACGATCCTGGCAATCAGCAGAATGACTGCAATCAGGATCAGGTTGACGATCAGCGTGGTGGAATCGATCTTCAGCCGTTCATAGATCTCATTCCAGTCGATCTTACTCACTTCTTCTCCCCTTCGGATACATGAAATACAGTCCGATCCCCATCACCGCGGCATAGAATATCAGATAATAGATGATCTGTTTTCCATAGCTGATATAGCTGGAGTAGCACATGAACAAGGATGATGCCGTTGAAAGCAATGGCAGTATGAAACGGTAGAGAACATTGAAATCCCTGTTGTGGATCATGATATGAATAAACATCGGAATATACATGGCATAGAGGGTAATGATGCAGATCTCATCCGCTTCCCAGGCCAGCAGCCATTCCGGATTGCCTGTTCCGTTGAAAGCCAGAGGTCCCTGGAAGAACAGCGTTGAAGTCTGGAAAAGCCAGAAGCCCATCAGACCGATGCCGATGATGCTGCACTTCAGAGGCATGCCTGTCGATTTGTCTACCTCTGATAATACTTCAGGTTTCGGCCCCATGTTTCTCACAGACAGGGCATAGAGTCCTCTTAAGGTACACATGATCATGCCGTTGGCTGTACCCAGGCAGGAGATGATGATGAATACCAGGATGATGCTGGCGACGAAGTTGCCGAAGACATTGCCGAAAGCGATGACCGGCAGCAGATCTCCGGCCGCCATGATCTCATCGACGGACAGAGTCGCCGTCATGGAGAAGACATAGGACATGTACAGTACGGTACAGAAGATGCTGCCGATGATCAGGGCCAGAGGCAGATCTCTTTTCGGGTTTTTCAGTTCAGAGTTGATGGCCGTTGCGGAGATCCAGCCTTCATAGGAAAAAGCGAATGCACAGATTCCCGCAAAGATGCTGTTTCCCGAGGAAGTTGAAACCTCGGAGATGGTTTTTAATGCTTCGATGCTGTTGCCGTTGATGATGCCGACCGCCAGTCCGACCACGGACATCAGGACCAGCGGAATCAGTTTGATGACTGTTGTCGTGACCTGCAGCTTTCCTCCCAGCTTCGGTGCCAGCATGTTTACTGCCGATAGGCTCAGCATGAAAAATACCGCAATGCCGGTCGTCGTCTGGCCGTACATCTCCAGCCCAAACATCATGGATACGTAGCTGGCGGCGATGTAGCTCAATGTCGCACCGATGATCGGATAGTAGAACATCGCCAAAAACCAGCCCATCAGATAGCCATAGGTCTTTCCCAGCGTCGCTTCCGCATAGTCTACCAGGCCGTTGCAATGGGCGTATTCTCTGCCCATCTTGGCAAAGAACAGCGAACAGACCATGCAGATGCAGCCTACAGCGGCTATGACGATCATCGCATCCTTCATGTTGCCGCCCGTCAGTTTCAATACCTTGACGGCCTTAAAGAAAATGCCTGAACCGATGACGATACCTACCACCATCGCCAGAGCTGTCGGGAAACCGAAACGTTTCTCCATCCCGTTTTCTTTTTCCATACTGATACCCCCTAAACAAAAAAGCCATCCCTAAGGACGACTTTATCGTGTTACCACCTTAATTCATCAAATCAATGATCTCATTCCTGTTAACGGCATGACCGGATCTTCCTACTCCCGTTTCAGAAGACCTACTCCACAGTGAATTCATCAGATCTCATCCAACCGGTTTCCATCCTCCCGGTCTCTCTATCGGATCCTGACCCGACTACTGGTCTGTTTCCAAGTATTTAGTGATATTCTATAACAATTGTTTCTATCTTTCAATGTCTGCTTCCGAATCTTTCCAGAAGACGTTTCATGGCTTCTTCCTCGGAGATCGGTTCTTCCTTTTTCTCTTCCTTGTGATATGGACGGTTGTAGGCCTTTTTGCGGGAACGGAATTCCTTCTTGTCCGCATCCCTTTTTGCCAGGACATCCAGCGGAAGCAGGGACAGCTGTACTCTCTGCTTCGCTTCATCCACATCATAGACGTAGACTTTGACGATATCCCCTACTCCTACGACTTCACTCGGGTGATTGACATGTTTCATCGACATTCTGGAAATATGTACCAGACCGTCGTCGTGCAGACCGATATCGACGAACGCACCGAAATCGACGACATTTCTTACCGTACCCGAAAGTTCATCGCCTTTCTTGAGATCCTTGAGTTCCAGTACATCGGATTTCAGGATAGCGGAATCGAACTGGTCGCGGTAATCTCTTAACGGCATCGTGATGCAGTCCTTGATATCCTGCAGCGTATAGGCATCGATGTTGAGTTTTCCGATGGCATCTTCATCGAAATGAATGTTCGGATCGCCAAGCTTTTCGATATGGGAAACCTTCATGATCTGCTTCGCGGCATCATAGGATTCCGGATGGATGTTTGTCGCATCCAGAGCTTCTTCTCCGTCCGTGATCCTTAAGAAACCGGCGCACTGTTCAAAAGCCTTGGCACCGAGTTTTTTAACGTTCAGGAATTCTTTGCGGTTTTTGAATCTGCCGTTGCTGTTGCGGTAGGCGATGATTTCGGAGGCGATTCCCTTGTTCAGTCCGGAAATGTGTTCCAGAAGTTCCACGGAAGCCGTATTGACGTCGGCTCCTACCCTGTTGACGACCTTCATCATCGCTTCATCCAGTCTCTCGTTCAGCGCCTTTTCCGGCAGATCGTGCTGATACTGTCCGACGCCGATGGATTTCGGATCGATCTTGATCAGTTCCGCCAGAGGATCCAGGAGTCTTCTGCCGATCGATACGGCTGATCTTTCTTCTACCGCCAGATCCGGGAATTCTTTTCTGGCTTCTTCCTGTGCCGACCAGACGGATGCGCCTGCTTCGGATACGATGGCATAGGATACGTCCAGTTTGTTTTCATGGATCAGTTCTGCCACCAGTTTTTCGCTTTCTCTGCTGGCCGTGCCGTTACCTATGGCGATGATCTTGATATCGTATTTCTTGATCAGGGAGAGGAGTTTCGCCTTGCTTTTGTCGATTTCTCCATCTTTTCTGAACGGATAGATCTTGTCTACCGTCAGCATCTTTCCCGTTTCATCCAGAACTGCCAGCTTGCAACCGTTGTAGTATCCCGGGTCAAAGCCCAGAACGACTCTTCCTTTTAACGGAGCCTGAGAAAGCAGTTTCTCGACATTCATGGAGAAGACTTCAATGGAAGTATTGTGCGCTCTTTCCGAGAGATCGCTTCGGATCTCGTTCTCGATGGAAGGCATGAAGAGTCTGTCGATACCGTCATCGATGGCCGATACGACGATGTCTTCCACATCGGAAATGCTGTCTTTGATATAGAAACGGTGGGCCAGATCCTTGATGTGTTCCAGATCGTAGGATAAAGATACGGTAATCACCTTCTCTTTTTCTGCTCTGTCGATCGCCATGATCCTGTGATCGGCGATGCTGCTGATCTTTTCGGAATAGTCGTAGTACATCTCATAGACCTTCTTCTCGTCAACGGCATCCTTCTTTAGCTTCGTCACGACTGCGCCGGATTTGACGATCAGATCCTTGAACTGCCATCTCAGCTTGGCATTATCCGAAACGTTTTCCGCGATGATATCTTTGGCGCCCTGCAGCGCTTCTTCAACGGTTTTGACTTCCTCGTTCAGGTATTTCTTCGCCTCTTCTTCTATTTCCGCATTCTTCGGTAAAGACAGAAGGTAGACGCTCAAAGGTTCCAGACCCTTCTTGATGGCTACCGCCGCCCTGGTCTTTTTCTTTTGTTTGTACGGTTTATAAAGATCTTCAACTTGTGACAGCTTTGTGCAGGCATTGATCTGATCTCTTAACTCGTC
>JAFZQL010000075.1 GCA_017620435.1 Erysipelotrichaceae bacterium | reverse complement strand
TCCGCACCAGATGCAGGGCGCCATCATCAAGTCCTACTGGGCAAAACAGAAGGGCTATGATCCGAAAGACGTATTTGTTGTTTCGATCATGCCTTGCGTAGCCAAGAAGTTCGAAAAAGACCGTCCGGAAATGGAAGTCGACGGAATCAGAGATGTCGATGCTGTTCTGACGACAAGAGAACTTGGCAAGCTGATCAAGAGATCAGGCATCAACTTCAACAGGCTCCCTGATGAAGAATGGGATCAGGATATCATGGGCGAATACTCCGGTGCCGGCGTTATCTTCGGTGTTACCGGCGGTGTTATGGAAGCTGCGCTCAGAACCGTCTACTACAAACTGACAGGCAGTGAATACGGCAAGATCGAATTCACAGAAGTCAGAGGCAACGATGCCGGTATCAGAGAAGCTTCTCTGGATATCAACGGCACAGTTGTCAATGTCGCGATCGCTTCCGGCATGAAGTCCGCAAAGGTCCTGCTGGATCAGATCAGAGAAGGCAATTCCAAGTATCAGTTCATTGAGATCATGGGCTGCCCTGGCGGCTGCATCAACGGCGGCGGTCAGTCTTATGTAAAGCCTTGCTTCCTGCCGAATGAAGACGACGACATTCTCGATACCTACAAGGCAAAGAGAGCAAATGCGCTGTATTCAGAAGACGAGAGACAGGTAGTACGTCAGTCTCACAACAACAAGCAGATCCAGGAACTCTATGAAAAGTTCCTCGGTGAACCGAATTCGCATCTCGCTCACGAGCTGCTGCATACCCACTACAACAAGAACAGAGAGAGATTCGACTAGGATCCAACTGAAAAGCTTCATTGAAAAATGAAGCTTTTTTTATGCTTTCTGTTATACTGATGAAGAAATGAACTACTACGATGAATTATTCGATAAAATCGATCATCTTCTCATGGATGAAGAATATGAAAAAGCAGGAGCTCTGATCGATGATGAACTGAATGTCGTATATATTCCCAGAGATGTCGAAGAGAAGCTTCAGCATTTTAAGCATATTGTTACGCTGAATACCCTGAAGAACCATAATCTGAACGATGAACAGATCGAAGGATATCTTTCGATGGACGAGAATCATCAGCTACTCGCCGTCGATGAGCTGGGAAGAAAGAACCTAAGGGATTATCAGGAACTGTGTCGCAGCTATCTTCTCACTGAAGGATACAGAAACGCAAAAGTTCTTCTGATCGATTCTTTGATCAGACAGGAAATAAACGCTGTTTTTACGTATTCCGATAAAGAAAAGACGGTGGCTTTCAATCCTTCTCATCTTATCCCGATCGAAAAGTCGGAAGGGTTCAGCGCTGCATTGAAAGAACTTCAGGACATTTATCTGAAAGAGCCTTCCATGCTACATATGGCACAGGACTTGCTGTTTAAAGAATGCATTCTTTCTCTGCCGCATCTGTTCGATAAAGAGGAAGGAGTACTGCTTGCGCATAAAATCAGTCGCTTTATCGATGATGCATTCGACGCTGATAAATAAGTGCTAAATCGGTGCTTTTTATAGAAAATAAATAGTAAATAATGTTAGAATGATATGGTCTAAAGGAGTATAGATATGTCTGAATATAAGAAAATAGAAAACGCAAAAGCAGAACTGACCTGCACGTTGGAAGGGGATTCCTGGAACAAGGCGAAAGCTTCGGCCTTCAGAAAACTGGCTTCCAAAGTAGAAATAAAAGGATTCCGTAAGGGACAGGCTCCAAAGAACCTGGTAGAAAAATACATAAGCAACAACGAAGTTCTTCTGGATGCCGCTGAAGCGATGGCTCAGGATGCGTTAAACAAAGGCGTAGAAGAGCATGATATCACCCTGATCGACAGACCGGAACTGAAGATCGATGAAATCAATGACGACAAGTGCATTATGACGTTCGTATGTCCGGTGCTTCCTGATGTCAAGCTCGGAGACTACAAGAAAGTCAAGTATAAAGTTGAAAAATCCAAAGTAGAGGATAAGGAAATTAATGATCAGATCGCCGATCTTTTGAATAAGAAAGCCGATCTGGAACTGAAAGAAGATGGAGAAGTCGAAGACGGCGATACGACCGTCATCGATTTTGAAGGATTCATCGACGGCGTTCCGTTTGAAGGCGGAAAAGCCGAGAACTACGATCTGGTAATCGGATCCAATTCTTTCATTCCGGGTTTTGAAGATCAGCTGATCGGCATGAAGTCGGAAGAGACAAAGGATATTACGGTTGAATTCCCATCGGATTACCATGCAGAGGATCTGAAAGGAAAACCTGCCGTATTTAAGGTTACTGTTCATGAGATCAAGAAGAAGGTTCTTCCTGAACTGAATGATGATTTCGTTAAGGAACAGAAGATCGAAAATGTTTCCACGGTCGAAGAATTAAAGAACTATACAAAAGAGAATCTCTTGAAGAAGAAGGAAGAAAAGGCGAAAGAAGATGCCGAAACTGACTTGATGGATAAACTGGCTGAACTGACGGAAGTAGAAATTCCGGAAGTCATGACCAAGTCGGAAATCGATTCCATGGTTCAGAACATGGAACAGAGAATGATGGCGCAGGGTTTATCTCTGGCTCAGTTCCTGCAGATCACCGGTCAGGATGTTCAGCAGTTCAGAGATTCCATGAAAGATGAAGCAAACAAGCGTATTAAGATCAATCTGGCTTTGCAGGAGATTGCAAATGTCGAAAAGGTTGAAGTAAATGATGAAGATTTGAATGCCGAATACGACAGAATGGCCGGACTGTACGGCATGCCTGCAGATAAGATCAAGAAGTATGTTCCTGAGGGAACTCTGAAGGATGATCTGAAACTGCAGAAAGCATTGGATCTGCTGAAGAAATAAATAAAGACGCTTTGCGTCTTTTCTTAAAATAAAGGAGGTCGTTATGAGTAAATACTATTACCCTTTATTATGTACTAGAGGTGCGGTAGTTTTCCCGATGCAGGATCTGGCTGTCGAAGTGGGCAGACAGGCTTCTATTGATGCGGTCAACTATGCGAACGCCTATCTTACCAATATCGTTCTGGTATCGCAGAAAGATCTTACCGTAGATCTTCCTGGACCGGATGATGTCTACAATTTCGGTACGATCTGCCGTATCAAAACATCCAGAGAACGCGATGATCATCTGAAAGTGATCTTCTCCGGCATCTGCAGATGTCGTATTCTGAAACATTTCATTAAAGACGATGTGAATTTCGTAGAAGTCGACGAAGTGCATGATTATGTAGAAGATGAATCTTCCATCGAAGAAATGACCAAGAAGGCGCTCGCTGAGTTCAACGTCATTGCGCAAAAGTACGCCAGACCGGGCTTTCCGATCCGTCAACTGACGGTTTTTGATGCTTCTTTGGCATCCGTCATGGTCGATACGTTTGCCCAGATCTATATCCAGAACATCGAAGACAAGCAGCTCTTTTTGGAAGAAGAGAACGTCAATGCCAGACTCGACATGATGCTGAAACATATTGAAAAAGAACGCAATATGGATCAGATCGAGCAGGAGATCAACGAAAAGGTAAAGGAGAGCGTTGAAGGCAGCCAGCGCGATTATTATCTTAGAGAGAAACTGAAGGCCATAAAGGACGAATTGGGAGGCTCAGAAGGAGGCTCTGATATCGATGACCTGAAAGAAAAAGTAGAAAACGAACCTTATCCTGAAAACGTCAAGGCAAAAGCAAGAGAAGAATTCAAGCATTACGAAATGCTTCCGCCAACGACAGGCGAAACAGGCGTGATCCGTACCTATCTGGAATGGCTTCTGAATGTTCCGTGGTATCAGAAATCGGAAGACAAGAACGATCTGCAGGAAGCTTCCCGCATCCTGGATGAAGATCACTACGGTCTGACGAAAGTCAAAGAGAGGATCCTGGAATATCTTGCCGTCAAACAGATGACCAATTCCTTGAAATCGCCGATCATTTGTCTGGTCGGTCCTCCAGGCGTAGGCAAGACTTCGCTGGCAAAATCAGTTGCCAGAGCGCTTGACAGAAGATTCGTCAAGATTTCTTTGGGCGGGGTCAGGGACGAGGCAGAAATCAGAGGCCACAGAAGGACTTATTTAGGTTCCATGCCTGGACGTATTATTCAGGGCATGAAACGTGCCGGAACGCTTAACCCTGTTTTCCTGATCGACGAAATCGACAAGATGTCTTCCGACTACAAGGGAGATCCTTCCAGCGCCATGCTGGAAGTCCTTGATCCGGAGCAGAATACGCAGTTCTCCGATCATTATCTGGAAGAACCGTACGATCTTTCCGATGTACTGTTTATCTGTACGGCAAACTACAGGGAAAACATTCCGGCGGCTCTTCTGGACCGTCTGGAAATCATCGAACTATCCAGTTATACGGAAATAGAAAAACTGAACATCGCCAGGAAGCACCTTCTTGGCAAGCAGATCGGAATCAACGGTCTGAAAGAATCGCAGATTTCTATTTCCGACGATATGATCCTGTATATCATCCGCCACTATACCAGAGAAGCCGGCGTCAGACAACTGGAAAGAATTCTGGGTACGCTTTGCCGCAAGACAGTGCTTTCCATTCTGAAAGAAAATAAGAAAAAGATCACGATCACCAAGAAGCAGATCAACGAATGGCTGGGTCATGAGATCTACGACTACGGTACAAAAGAGAAGAAGAACCAGATCGGCGTCGTTACCGGACTGGCATATACTTCCTTCGGCGGTGATATTCTTCCGGTTGAAGTGAATTATTTCGAAGGAAAAGGGAATCTGATCGTTACCGGTCAGCTTGGCGATGTCATGGTGGAATCCACCAAGATCGCCCTGGACTTCATCAAGGCGAATACGAAGAAATACGGAATTCCAATCGAATTCTACGAAAAACATGATATTCACATTCACGTTCCTGAGGGTGCAGTACCGAAAG
>JAFZQL010000074.1 GCA_017620435.1 Erysipelotrichaceae bacterium | reverse complement strand
AAGGATAATGGGAAGATAGAGGTTACGGAAGGGCAGATCCCTTACGGGAATGACTATCTGACCTACAAGCTCTATGTTCCAAAAGACGCTTCTGCCACGAACAAGGTTCCTGCCGTTCTGCTGCTGCACGGCTATCAGAACGACCACGAAACCTGTGCCGCCTATGCGATCGAACTAGCCAGAAGAGGGGCTGTTGTTCTGTGTCTGGATGAATACGGACACGGCGCTTCGACTGCAGGACTGATCGAGAGAGGCTATGTCAATCACAAGGTATCGGTCAACTACGGAAATGATTCCGAAACAGACGGAACCTATGCGCCGATCAAGGGCAGCATCCGTTACCGCCTGCTGATGAACTTCTCCAATCTGTCATTCTTCAATGATCATTATTCCAAGGACAGCGACGGCAACAGCATCAAGGATTCTTCCTGCGGCGGATCGCTTGCCTATGAATATCTTTCAAAGCTTCCGTTTGTAGACAATACAAGGATGGCTGTCAGCGGACACTCCATGGGCACCTGGTCCAGCTGGAGCGTAGCGGCCGACTTTGCCGGAACGGATATCGCGCCGAAGGCTATCGTACTCCAGTGCGGCGAACTGTTCCGGGATTCCGTATACGATACAGGAAAGATCTCTTTCAACAATGTTCTGCTGCTGCAGGCCAAGTACGATGAATTCTCCTATTTCCGTGATTATCAGCGTTCGGTTTCCGATGAACTGCTGAAAACACCGCTGCGTTATGAATTCCTTGGCACGACTGCCGCAAACGCCGCCTGGAACAAGACTTTCGGCAATTTCGCCGACGGTTCCGCAAGAAGGATGGAACTGCTGTATACCAACCACCGTCTGACGACCCACAACCGAAAAGGACTGGCGGTAGCTCTGGAATGGTTCGACAAAGCCATCGATCTGCCGAAGGACATTGCCTATACCGGCATTACCGCCATCAACAAGGAATATCTGGTACTGGCGGCGATGCTGATGATCCTGTTTGCGATGTTCCCTCTGCTGGATATCCTGCTGACCCTTCCGGTGCTGAACAGTGCGGTACAGGAACTACCTTCCGATCAGACGATGGCAAAAGGCTTCGCGAGGATCAAAGGCGGACTGCTGACCATCCTGCTGTCCGGGGCATCCTTCCCGTTCATGACGCAGCTGGGACACGCTCTGCTGCCGCTTCCTGAAAACATCTTCCGGATGACCGTCGGCAACGGCTTCCTGGGCTGGTATCTGCTGTTGATCATTATCATGGTCATTACAAATATCATCAAAGCCGTCAAGAACAAGAAAAAAGGCATCAGTGAAGATCCGTTCAATCTCATGGCCTTCCTGAGTGCCGCTGTTCTGGCTATTGTAATGGTAGGTTTTGTCTATCTTGTAAATATGCTGTACTGCAGACTGTTCGATCTGGATCTGCGTTTCATCTGGCCGTTCTTCAGAGAGTTCAACGGCATCAGGATCACCCAGTTCCTGGTCTATCTGCCGTTCTTTGCGCTGTTCTATCTGCTAAACAACTCCAAGATCATGAAGGACATGCGGGTCAGATCTACCTATCAGAAAGGTTTCTTCGCCTTCTTGGCCAACTGGCTGCACAACTTCATCCTGATGGCCGGAGGAGTGATCCTGATCGTATTGCTGGAATACATCCCGTTCTTTATGGAGATCGGTCCGGGGGCGGATGTCTTCTTCGGTTCGACCTTCGGAGGTCCGTTCATGTCGATCCTGATCCTGTTCGTACCGCAGGTCCTGTTCTTCTCGATCCTGTGTACCTACTGCTACCGCAAGACGGGTAGAGCCTATACCGGAGCGCTGGTCGCCGCGATGCTGGCATGCTGGATCGTAACCGGAGGTTCATCCTTCCTGTAAGCACAATAAAAGCTGTCATCTGACAGCTTTTTCTTTTACTGCATTTCCTGCTGGGCCTTGATGGATTCCTCATAGGTCTGCAGGATCAGACCGTTGTTGATATAGGCATTGAGGTATTTCGGCTTCAGTGCCTTTTCATAATCCTCTACCAGAGGCTGATATTCCGGGATGGAGCTGATGATGACGTTTGGAATGATCAGGGCATCATCGGCTTTTCCTTCCTCGTAGGTCACATAGACGTATCCCTTTGGAATGGAAGTCTGATGGGTCGAGAACTTCTCGATGATCATCGCATCGTGTTTCTGCATGTCATTGTCGTAGATCTCGGCATCCAGTTTCCAGTAGACATGGTTCTTCAGTTTTGCGTCTCTTCCGAATCTGACAAAGCTTCCGTCCTTGATCTTGGCAAGAGCCACATCGCCGTTGCCGACTCTCTTGCGGATCAGATTCTGATCGGCATTGAGATCGTACCAGGAATAACAGGTAGAAAGCAGGAAGAGAAACAGCACGAATGCGGCAATGACCGGAACCTTGTACGGAGCCCATTTTTCTCTGTATATCAGCAGCAGGGCAATACTGATGATGTCGGCCAGTACGACCAGACCCAGAAGCAATGTTGATTTTTTATATAGTTTCAGTTGCATAGTTATGACCTCTACTATTCATTTTATCATCACACGGATGAAATAAAAATGAATCCTGCAATTGTGTGAGGATTATGTGAAAAAAGTTGAAAGCATATAAATGATGAACTATAATTATGGTAAAAGGAGGCTTCATAATTATATGAGCAATTTAATGTTAGGTATAATTCTGGGTCTTTGGTCAGGTATTGCCATGGTCCTGGATTTATCCGGTTTAGGCGTTCGTACTCCTATAATTACAGGACTTTTAGCTGGTCTTTGCTGCGGTGACCTGAACATGGGTCTGCAGGTAGGTTCAGTCATGCTGATCAACAGCTTAGGTTTCTATACTTATGGTGGTGCAACGATTCCTGACTTCATCACTGGTTCCATTTTCGGTACTGTAGTTGGTGCTAAGACAGGCAACGTCGACGCAGGTATCGTCGTAGCTCAGGGTATCTCTCTGCTGATGTCAGAAATGGATATCTTAGGCCGTGCTGCTACAACTGTATTCCAGCACATGGGCGAAGCAGCTTTAGCGAAGAACGATATCAAGAGATTCGAATTAGATACTCTCTTAGGTACTCTTCCTTGGGCTCTGTCCAGAATGCTCCCGGTTGTACTGGGCATGGTTCTGATTGACAACGTCGTAGCATTAACCAACTTCGCTACTTCTATCGAGTGGGTTGCTAACGGCTTAAGAGTTGTCGGTAAGGTATTACCTGCAGTCGGTTTCGCTCTGCTGTTATCTTACATGGATCTCAAGAAATACTGGCCATTCTTCATTATCGGCTTCGTTCTTTACGCTTACGCCGGAATGGGAACAGTAGCTCTGGCTTTAGTCGGTTTAGCTGCTGCCAGCTTCTTTGTAGGAGGTGTTAAATAATGTCTAAGAAATTATCACAGGCCGCTTTAAAGAAAGCATGCAACAGACATAACTGGGCATTACAGTGGTGCTGGAACTATGAAAAGATGCAGGCTGCAGGCTATGCATACGCAATGGTTCCTGTTGTAAAAGAATTATATGAAGGCACAGAAGAACAGTGCCGTCAGCTTGAAAGACACATGCAGTTCTACAACACTCACCCAGGATCATCTTCATTGATCTTCGGTGCAGGTGTTGCTCTTGAAGAAGGCGGACAGCCTGAAGTTCACGACAGCCTGAAGGTTGCCCTGATGGGTCCTCTGGCAGGTATCGGTGATACGATCCAGGCCGTTCTGGTTACTCCTCCATTCAACATCATCGCTGCCGGTCTGGCAAACGAAGGCAATGCGTTAGGAGCTATTCTGTTCTCTACGCTTCCTGTACTGGCATTATTCATCCTCAGATGGCCTCTGTTCAACTATGGCTACAAGCAGGGTGCTAACGTCATCAACGACGTATCCGGTGCCGGAACGATCGACAAGCTCCAGGTTGGCGCAAACATCTTAGGCGTTACTGTCATGGGCGGCTTCGTTCCTTCCATGATCGGTGCTACACTGCCTGTCAAGTTAGGTAAAGACCTGACCATCGACGGTGCAACTGTTGAAGCCAAGACATTACAGGAAGTTCTGGATGCGATCTTCCCATGCCTGGTACCATTAGCTCTGACATTCGGCTGCTACTACCTGATCAAGTATAGGAAGATGTCTCCGTTACATGTAATTCTTATCCTCTTCGTAGTTGCATTCGCATTAGGCGCTCTTGGCTGGATGGCATAAGAGAAGTCCAATCAAGCACTGAAGTGCAGGTGAAAGCCTGCACTTTTTTATGAATTGAATGTAAACGCTTAACTAATGTGATAAAATTAATTCTGGAGGTATAGTTTATGATTAAACACTTAAGAATCGATAATAGACTGATCCACGGTCAGGTTGCAGTTACCTGGATGAATTCGATCGGTGCTGATAAGATCATCGTCTGCAACGACAAGGTTGCCGCCGATCCGATCCAGAAGATGGCTCTGCCGATGGCTGCCAGAGGCAATACGGTATATGTATTTACCATTGATGAAACCATCAAGTATGCGCAAGAACATCCGGATGAGACGATGTTCGTCATCTGCAAGTTCCCATCAGACGCTCTGGCAATTCTGGAATCTGGTCTGGAAGTACAGGATGTCAACGTAGGCAACGCCGCTCCGATCCAGGGCACGACCTACAAGATGGTCACGAAGTCCATTGCCGTAACGGAAGACGATGCGAAGTGCTACCGCAAGATCGCTGAAATGAGAGGCGGTGTCCTTACCAGCAGACTTACGACAATGAACGAAACAGAAAACTTCCTGGAACTGCTTTCCAAGAACGGTCTGTAATCCAAAAACATAGTAATGAAGGTCAGAGTCATCTGATCTTTTTTATGCTATGATGGACATATGGAAAAGAACGAAACACTGGAATATCTGCCGGTCGAACAAGTCAAGGCACAGGGCAGATTTATCAAGGCGATCGGGTTTAAACCGAAAACGGCTCCGCTAATCGTTATTGCCATGGGCATTGCCCTGCTGATCCCGAACAGTCTGTATTCCAGACTGCTGGGTATTCTGATGATCGCGCTGGCAGCTCTGGTACTGCTGAAAGTCAAAGACTACAAGGTCATGGATATCTTCGATCAGGGGATCATGTTCTATGGCGATGTAGATGCGAAATACGCATACTTCCTGCCGTTTGACGACATCGTCATGTGGAAGATGGAAAGAGAAGCAGGACACGACAGTATCGTATTTGATCTTGGCAGCGGAATGAAGATCATCAAGGATACCTTCGAAGCCAATAAAGTATACAAGACCCTTTATCCGCTGATCAGAGAAAAAGAACACAACTACATCAAAATGGAGAAAGCCAGACAGAACCAGCTCTCCATTCCGGAAGCGTTCGATAACATCAAGAAGAAGTACTTCAAAAAATAAAACATCCCCGCAGGGATGTTTTTATATGGTTTTCAGGATATCGATCAGTTTTTCTTTTGTCTCTCTGGTCAGTGTATCGGTAAACATCTCGTAGGTGATGTACTCGAAGTCAGGCGGCAGGACATACGGTCCGTAGCCGTTGGAATAGCTCACCAGAAGTTCATTGTCTTTCTGCAGGAAATTCATGTAGTAGGAGAAGATCTCGTTCGGGAAGAAGACCAGTCTTGCGCATCCCAGATCCACAGCGACGATCAAAGCTTCTTCAATGAGCTTTCCGAAGATCATGTTGTTGGACTGCTCCAGTTTCGCTCTCTCGATCTGTCCCAGTCTGATCGTTTCCATTTCTCTCACGCTCAGATCACTTCTGATCTTGGAAAGATCGATCGGCGCGAATTCGTGTCTGTATTCGATCGGAACGGCCTTGTAGGCGATCTTTAAAGGAGTTCTCACGGCGTCTTCCTGATAGAGATCCTGTATCTGTTCATAGAGGGCATCTCCGAGTCTTGCCATTGCCTCGTAATCCTGTCCGTCTCTGACAAAACGGGAAGAGATATCGCCAGCCGCTCCCTGCAGGAAAGTAAAATCCGTACCCGGATGACTGTCTTCCAGTTTCTTCAGGACATAGCCGGGATATTCCGCCGAGAAGTACGGCGTATCGGCCTTCAGTACCGTCGGATGACAGTTGTAGTAGACGATACTTAGGAAGTTGTCTTCTTCCTTATAGAATCTGATCAGGGACAGGTATTCGTTGTTGAGTTCATAGCCGGAGATCCTGGATTTTCCTATTGCCGTGGAATGGATCTTCTGAAAGGAAGCAGTGACATCGCTGATCTCTTCATATTCCATCGTGACCGTCTGTTCGTAAAGAACTTTCATTAGATAGTTGATATATTCCGGATCCCTGACATCGTTGGCATAATGGGTATGTGTCGTGCTGGTCAGGACATGGATCCTGTCGTCCTGATAGTGTTCCTTGAGCTGTTCTTCCAGTTCGTT
>JAFZQL010000073.1 GCA_017620435.1 Erysipelotrichaceae bacterium | reverse complement strand
GTCAGATACTACAACGCGACTGTAGAAGAGGCACAGAGATACGCCCGTATGGAACTGGATTTCAACAGCCAGTTATAGAAAGAAGGAAAACAATTATGGAAAAAAAGAAAAGTCTGATCATCTATTTCAGCCGTGCCGATGAAAACTATGCGGTAGGCTACATCGATAAAGGCAATACTGAAATAGTAGCTGAATATGTACAGAAATACACAGGTGCGGATCTGTTCAAGGCAGAACCACTGATTCCTTATGCCAAGGACTACAATACCTGCATAAAGCAAGCCAAGGAAAGAATAGGGAATGCTCCGATCAAGGAATCATTAAAGGATATTTCTGAATATGATACAGTCTACATCATGTCTCCGATCTACTGGGGAACCTATGCTCCGGAACTGGAAACGGTACTTAAAGACTTAGACTTTACCGGCAAGACAGTCAGAGTCATTTCCACCCATGAAGGATCAGGTTTAGGTTCTATGATTTCTGATGTAAAAAGAATCTGTAAAGGTGCACTTGTTGACGAAAACGGTCTGGCCATTAAAGGTTCCAAAGCAAAGCAGTCAGAAGCTGCAATCAAGAGTTGGCTATAAAAATCTGATACAATAACTAAAAACGAGGAGAAAACAGAATATGAAGGTATTACTGATCAACGGCAGTCCTGATCCGAAAGGATGCATCGCTACTGCGCTGAACCTGACAGAAGAAATTCTGAATAAAGAAGGTGTAGAAACCGAAATCATCCATATCGGAAACAAGGATATCCGTGGCTGTATCGCTTGCCGCACCTGCAAGAAGACAGGAAAGTGTGTCTTCAATGATCTGGTCAATGAAGTTTCACCTAAGCTTGCGGAAGCTGACGGTATCGTTGTAGGATCTCCTGTTTACTATGGAACTCCTAACGGAACGGTTCTTTCCTTCATGCAGAGACTGTTCTATTCATGCGGATGCGATCTGCATATGAAAGTAGGAGCTTCCATTGTTTCCTGCAGAAGAGGCGGTAACAGTGCAACATTCGAAACACTTAATCAGTTCTACGGCATCAGTGGCATGCCTACCGTACCAAGCACCTACTGGAATGATGTCCATGGCTATACGGGTGAGGATGTCCTGGCTGATGCAGAAGCTATGGAGACGATCCGCAATATGGCCACCAACATGGTCTTTCTGATGAAGTCCATTCAGGCAGGTAAGGAACAGTTCGGCAAACCTGATGTGAAGCATACAAAGTTTACCAATTTCATCAGATAAAGGATCAGGAGGATAAGCAGAAATGAAGAAACAGACAGCAGGTAGAGACAGATTAGGAGATCTTGCACCGAAATTCGCAGAACTGAATGACGATGTACTGTTCGGTGAAGTTTGGTCAAGGGAAGACAAACTGAGTGCTAGGGACAGAAGCCTGGCAGTCATATCGGCATTATTCTCTGCCGGATTATATCCGCAGCTGAAGAGTCATCTGATCCTGGGCAAGGAACACGGCCTAACCAAAGAAGAAGTAGTGGAAGTCATCACACAGTTGGCTTTCTATTGCGGATGGCCTAAAGCCTGGAGCACTTTCCCGATGATCGAGGAAGTATATGGAGAATAGCAGCAGCTAAACATAATTTGCATTTAACGGAGGAGAAATAATGGGTAGACTTAATTTTGGCGCTAAGCCATTGATGTATCCGCAGCCTGTGCTGATCATTGCAACGTATGATGAAAACGGTGTTCCCAATGCCATGAATGCGGCATGGGGTATAACAACAGATTATAAGGAGATCACCATCAGTATGGCTGAACACAAGACGACAGATAATCTGAAGATCAGGAAAGCCTTCACGGTCTCTATGGCGACAGAATACCAGGTAATTGCCTGTGACTATGTCGGCATCGAATCCGGAAGGAAAGTTCCTGACAAGTTTGAAAAAGCAGGTTTCCATGCGACGAAGAGCGAATTCGTGGATGCGCCATTGATTGATGAACTTCCTCTGGCGTTGGAATGCAGGGTGAAGAGTTTTGAAGACGGCATCCTTATTGGAGAAATCGTTAATGTTTCTGCCAATGAAAGCGTCATTACGGATGGCAAAATCGATATGGCAAAACTGAGACCGATCAGTTTTGATCCTTTCTCCAACGGGTATTATAGCGTTGGTGAAAGAGTCGGAAATGCGTTCAAGGACGGAATGAAGCTGAAATAAACGAGGAAAACATGGTGATTACAGTAAATCTGAGGTATACAGGCAAGAACGGGAATGCCCTGAAGTTCGTGAAGGAGATGCTGTCAAGCGGAACGGCAGAACTGATTAGGGCAGAGAAAGGGAATCTGCGCTACGAGTACTATCAGTCTCTGGATGATCCGGAAACGGTACTGTTGATCGACAGCTGGGAAGACCAGGAAGCGATCGATGTTCATCATGCTTCGCCGATGATGAAGACGATAGCGGAACTTCGCGATAAATACGATCTGCATATGAGTGTGGAACGTTATTTAGACTTTAAAGACAATCCGGAAGACGAGAGGTTTATCAGGAAATAGGCTTCAAAAAGTATAGGCAACAGGTTCGAGGACCCCTCGGAAGTTTCAGAAAAAAGTTAGTAAGGACATTTACGAACGCTTTTCAGGGTATAAAAGAGTATTCCAGATATATTGCAAATACAGTCATTTATGATATTATGAGGTTGAACAAGCGATTCTTCTTTTTGAGTCGTATAAAACAGGCTGGGGTTTATTTTTGTCCCCCCTATGGCACCAGAGGTTTTCCAAGAATCTATTTCAAGTAAAT
>JAFZQL010000072.1 GCA_017620435.1 Erysipelotrichaceae bacterium | reverse complement strand
TGGAACGAACATCCCGATCTGGACATGTACAAGATCCGCTCTGTCCTGGGAGCCTTCCTGTTTACTTCCGATGAAGTATTCAAGGAAGTAAACGTCCTCTCGGGCGGCGAAAAGGTTAGACTGTCTTTAGCCAAACTGATGATGAAGAAGGCCAATTTCCTGGTGCTGGACGAACCGACCAACCATCTGGACATCGTCTCCAAGGAAGCCCTGGAAAACGCTCTGCAGGAATACGACGGCACGATCCTGTTCGTATCGCACGACCGTTATTTCATCAAGAAGATCGCGACATCCTGTCTGGTCATCGAAAAGGACAAAGTGGAGTATTATCCGGACGGATACAAGGACTACATCGATACAAAGGTAAAGGAACAGCTGATAGAACAGAAGGAAGAAAAACCGGAAGTCCCATTAAAACAGCTGAAACAGAAACCGAAATACAACATCAAAAAGCTTGAAAATGAGATCTCTTTGATGGAAGATATACTGGAAGATAAAAGAGCGCTCCGCTTCGAACCGGAGTACTACCAGGATATGAAGAAGATGGCGGAGCTGGACGATGAGATCGACGAGATCCACAACCAGATCCATGCCCTGGAAGAGAAATGGGAAGAAGCGATGAAGGAAGAAGAAGAGAAAACAAAACAGGAGGTGTAAATGTTAGATCAATACTTAAAATCAAGGATCACTGATGCGGAAAGGCTGGTGGAACAGCTGCAGAAGCACTACGACTACGTTTCTGTTCTGGGAACCTGCGTCAGAAACAAGATGATCCTCGTATCGACGCATGTCAATTCGATCGATGAAGTCGACAGCGAATGCGGATTCGTAATCAAGGTCTATAAGGACGGACGCTATTCGGAGTATTCCTGCAACGATATCAGAGATCTTAAGAGTACGGAAGTCGTTAAGTCTGTCACTCTGAATCAGGTCTTCAGCAGCGACTTTAAAGTAAAGATGCTGGAAGAACAGCCGCATCAGGAAGACTATCTGAGAGAAGATCCTGCAGATCTTTCCGATACGGAAATCACCAAGGCGCTGACGGAAGTCAAGGACGCCATGCACAAGAAGGATGAAAGAGTCATCAACTTCGCCGCCAGATACATGAAGCGGGAAACATCCAAGATCTTTGTTTCGGCAAAGAAACGCCTGAGTCAGAAATACGACTGGATCAATGTGATGCAGCTGGATGTGGTCAGAGAAGGGGATGTGATCAAGAGCAATTATGAAGCGGAAGGCGAAGCGGACAGCGCACTGGCGCTGAAGAAGTTCAAGAAACATGCGCCGGAAGTCCTGGATATCGCGCTGCGTCTGCTCAAGGCAAAACCGGTAAAACCGGGCAAGTATACGATCATTACCGATCCATCGATCAGCGGTCTGATCGCCCACGAAGCATTCGGCCACGGCGTCGAGATGGATATGTTTGTCAAGAACAGAGCCAAGGCTGTGAACTATGTCGGGAAACCGGTCGCATCGAAACTCGTCAACATGTTCGACGGCGCATCCAGCTGTCTGTCGGCTGCTTCTTATTTCTTTGACGACGACGGTGTAGAAGCGCACAATACCCAGATCATCAAGGACGGCATCCTGCAAAGAGGTATTTCTGATTCCTTGAGCGCGATGGAGCTGGGAAGCGAGCCTACCGGCAACGGCAGAAGACAGGACTTCTCCAGAAAAGTCTATACCCGTATGACCAACACCTGGTTCGGACCGGGCAAGGACAAGTACGAAGACATGGTCAAGTCGGTCAAGCACGGCTATCTGCTTTGTCAGACCAACAACGGTATGGAGGATCCGAAGAACTGGCAGATCCAGTGTACGGCTTCCTACGGTCTGGAGATCAAGGACGGCAAGTTTACTGGCGAGATGATCGCTCCGGTCGTCATTTCCGGATATGTCATCGATCTGCTGTCGTCGATCTCGATGGTATCGAACAAGGTTACGGTACACGGTTCCGGCATGTGCGGCAAGGGTCATAAGGAATGGGTCTTCGTTTCTGACGGAGGACCTTATCTGAAAGCGGAGGCGAAATTAGGATGATGAAGAAGAATGAGATCATTTCCTGCATCAAGGCAAACAAAAAGATTACGGATTATGAACTGACGATTCAGGACAAAAACAGCAGAGAACTGTTCTATGTGCTGGATCATCTGGAGATCAATAGAGCGGTAAAGACGAAAACCGTCAAGATCGAAGTCTATGTTGCAGACAAGAAGACGGTCGGTTCTTCTACCGTAACGGTAACGGCTGCCGATGACGGCAAGTCTCTGGCTTCCAAGCTGAACAAGGCCGTTACGAAGGCAAAACAGGCTAGGAATGCCTATTATCCGCTGCCGGAAAAGACGGAAAACATCAAAGACAAGAAAAACGTCAAGAGAGATCTCAACGATATCGCAGGCAAGGTGGCGAAGGCCGTATTCAAGGCCGACGTATACAAGAACGGCTGGATCAATTCGACCGAGATCTTTGTTTCGGAATTCACCGATGAGTTCATCAGCTCCAAAGGGATCAGCCATACGGCACAGTCCTTCAAGATCGAAGTAGAATGTATCCCGACCTGGTCCAACAAGAAAGAAGAATTCGAACTCTACAAGTTCTATGAATCCAACAAGCCGGATTACAGACAGATCACGGCAGAGATCGACGATATCCTGAAACTGGCGAAAGACAGATCCAATGCGAAAACATTAAAGGAAGTGGATCTTCCGAAGGATCTGATCGTTCTGGTCAAGAACGACATGCTAGAAGTGATCACAGACAGCATCAGTTCTCAGCTTTCCTACGCCAGCGTCTTCATGCATGAGAACCACTACAGCAAGAATGATACGATTTCGGATACCGCTTTTGATCTAACGATGAAACCGGTCGTTCCGGGCTGTACGGGTTCAAAGAAGTACGACAGGAACGGCATCGTCCTGAAACCGAAAAAGATCGTTTCCAAAGGAAAGGCTATCGCTTATTTCGGCGATCAGCGTTTCGGTTCCTATCTGAAAGAAGAGAAGATCAGCGGTTCTCTGCCGGTCTGCGAAGTGAAGGCGGACGGCGTCAGCTACAAGAAAGAAAAACATCTGATCATCGAAACGTTCTCTTCGCCGCAGATGGAAGAAGACAGCGGCTACTGGGGCGGTGAAGTCAGGCTTGCAAGGTACTATGACGGCAAGAAGTATATCCCATTGACGGGATTCTCCATCGCCGGAAACATCTATGAAAACATGAAAGATGTGCAGTTCTCTGAAGAGACTTCTGTTCTGAAAAACTACAAGGGTCCTAAATACTTTATATTCAGAAATATCAAAATCAGCTGAATAGAAACAGATAAAACCGGTATTGTCAACAGAATTACCGGTTTTTTTGTATCAATTTGTCAGATCATCAGGAATGGATGAAAATATTTTCATAAATCTGAAAAGACATTTGAAAAAGAACATATAAATATAAAATATTTTATTGAAAGAATGTTGGGAATCGTGTAAAATATCTGTATGCAGTTTTTGTACTGCAAAGAAAGGAAGAAATCCATGAAAAAATTATTATCCATCTTGCTTGCTTTAGCAATGGTATTCAGCTTAGCTGGCTGTAAAAACAACAATGGTGGCGGCGGTGAAGAACCAGTCGAAAAGACTTATGCCGAGATCTCCTATGAAGTTTACATGGCTAACTTAGGTGAATTCTATGAGGCTTATATGAAAGCTAAAGAAGCAGCTACCGTTTCTGAAAAGTATGCTTTAATGGCCCAGTCAGAAGCTAAGTTAATGGAAGCTGCAGTAATGCTCCCATTATATACCAGAGGCGGAAACTACGGTATTTCGAGAGTTGTTCCTTATACCACTGACTTTGCTCTTTGGGGCGTAAGTGATGAAAGAATCGAAACTGCTTTAGTCGCTACTGAATTCATCAAGGCTGAAGACAGACAGGTATTAAGAGACAAGTACAACGAATTACAGGGTACTGGTACTTTCAATGCATGGGCTAAGTCTTATCTGGAAGGCAAAGGTTACACATTCAAGAACACGTACGATATCGGTTATACTTCTGAACCTCAGACTTGGGATGCTCTGGCTACTTCCAAGGAAGCTGATACAGAAATGATCATTCAGTGTCTGGATCTGTTAATGAGATACGACTCTGAAGGTATGCAGCAGCCTGCTCTGGCAGAAAGCTATGAAGTATCTGAAGACGGTTCCGTTTACACATTCCATCTCCGTGAAGGTGTTAAATGGGTCGATATGCAGGGCCGTGAAGTTGCTGATGTTACAGCTGACGACTTTGTAGCCGGTATGCAGCATGCTCTGGATTCACAGGGTGGTCTGGAATACCTGGTTCAGGGTGTCATCGTCAATGCTGACGAATACATCCAGGGTGAAGTTACTGATTTCTCTCAGGTCGGTGTAAAGGCTCTTGATGACTACACATTAGAGTACACTCTGACTGGCGAATTCACATACTTCCCAACAATGGTTACATACAATATCTTTGCTCCAATGAACAGAGCTTACTATGAATCATTAGGCGGAACATTCGGATTAGACAACTACACTGCAGGTACTTATGGTACTTCTCCTGAAACGACTCTGGCTAACGGACCATATCTGGTATCCAGCCTTGTTTCCGAGAACTCTGTTGTATTCTCCAAGAATGAAGCTTACTACAACAAAGACAACATGACTATCGATACATATACCTGGAAGTTCAACGATGGTACTGATGTAACGAAGGCTTACAACGATGCTGTTGCCGGCACGATCGACGGCTGCTCACTGAACCCTTCTACAATGGTTACTGCCAGAACTGACGGTTTATTCGATGATTATGCATTCGTAGCTCGTACTCAGGCTACTACATTCATGTCATTCTACAACCTGAACCGTGCTGCGTTTGCTAACTTCAACGACGGCGCTGTTGCTTCTCCACAGGATGAAGAAGCTGCTGCAAGAACAAATGCCGCTATGAACAACGTTCACTTCAGAAGAGCGATCTCCATGGCTTACTCAAGAGCTGATTCTCAGGCTCAGAGAAACGGTGAAGAACTCAAGTACAATGCTCTGAGAAACTCCTACACTCCATACAACTTCGTTGTTCTGGAAGAAGAAGTAACTGTCGATGTTAATGGCACTCCTGTTACTTACCCTGCAGGTACTCTGTATGGCAAGATCATGCAGGATCAGGTCGATGCTGATGGCGTCAAGATCGTTGTTTATGATGAAAAGCAGGACAACGGCGGCGACGGCTTCGATGGCTGGTACAATGTTGACAACGCTGTTGAAGAATTAGAACTCGCTATTGCTGAACTGAAGGAACAGGGTATTGAGATTTCTGCTGAAAACCCAATCTATGTTGACCTTCCAACATTCGAGACAAGCGAAGTTTACGCTAACATGGCTAACGCTTACAAGCAGTCTGTAGAGAATGCATTAGGCGGAAGAGTAATCATGAACCTGACAGGCTGCCAGACAGCTGATGAATGGTACTACGCCGGCTACTACACCGACTACGGCTATGAAGCAAACTATGATATTTATGACCTGAGTGGTTGGGGCCCAGACTATGGTGATCCTTCTACTTATCTTGACACTATGTTACCTGAAGGTGCAGGTTACATGGTTAAATGTTTAGGTATTTACTAATATTTAACATTTAGAAATATCATTAACTTAACATATAGGAGAGTTCATGCTCTCCTATATGTTGTAAAGAATAAGAGGGATTATTATGGGAAAGTATTTATTAAAAAGACTCCTGCATGGCCTATTCTCCGTTGTGGCGGTAGTTGCCTTGATCATGCTTCTGATCTATTCACTGATGGACAGGAACCTGATTTTCGGACAGGATTCTTTGTACAGCCATCTGGCGAACAATGCAAAGACGATCTATACCTATGAGCAGTGGGAACAGTTCGGCTATCTGGACTATGTTGCCTATTCGGAGTACATCAACTCCCTTGCCAATAACGGCGAGATAAGCGATTCCGTCCGTGAAGACGCTGTTGTCTTAGGCAGAACTGCAGATAAAGATTCAGCATTAACAAAGAAGTATGTTGAGTCGTTTTACGATTATTATGAAAGCCGCGGATATACAGTCAAGCGTTTGAACGCCGTAATGATCAGCGGCAATAAAGTTGCTTCCGGAGGCAACCAGGCTTTATTTGCCTATAAAGACATTCCACTCCTTTCTAGAGTATGGAAGTATTTCTCCGGCATGATCACTTTCGATGACATTAATTACGCAGAGAACATCGTAGGTGACCGTAAACTGACTTTTACTCTGCACGATCCATTGTACGGCGGCGACAAGTTCGCGCCTGCGATTTATGCAAATGGAACAAAAAACAAGTATTTACTTTATTTTGATTCGCAATTTCCTTATATTCACCAGAATATAATTACTATACAGCTGGGCCAGTCCTACAGCGTCAACAAAGGTATCGATGTATTAAGGACGATGACCATCAGCCAGGGCGCTTATGTGAAATCGATGATCACGTATCCGACCGGACTGGTTGAAAACAGTGCCGATAATCTGCATACGGCATCCTATGTTGCCGGTTCGCGCGATGCCTTGATTACCAACACAAGCCGTTTTGTTGATGACTACACCAACGTCGAAACATACAAGAACGGCATGTCCAAGATCGGCTATTCTTTTATCACAGGCATCATTTCAACCTTGCTTGCTTACCTGGTAGGTATTCCTCTGGGCGTTATCATGGCCAGAAACAAGGACAAACTGGTCGACAAGCTCGGTTCGTTGTATGTCATCTTTATCATCGCGGTACCGTCTCTTGCCTACATCTTCCTGTTTAAGGCGATCGGCGGCAAGCTGGGACTGCCTACGACCTTCGACCTTACTTCGGGTACGATCGCAATGTACGTCCTTCCAATCATTTCTCTGACGCTTCCTTCTGTTGCGGGTCTGATGAGATGGCTGAGAAGATTCATGATCGACCAGATGAACTCGGACTATGTCAAATTCGCCAGAAGCGGCGGTCTGACGGAAAACGAGATCTTCACCAAGCACGTCCTGAAGAATGCCGCGATCCCTATT
>JAFZQL010000071.1 GCA_017620435.1 Erysipelotrichaceae bacterium | reverse complement strand
CCCGCAGGACCTTCCGCTACACCAACCATACCGTCATGCAGGAAGCCCTGGAAAAGTGGCCTGTCGTCTATATCAAGAAACTGCTTCCTAGAATCTACATGATCATCGAAGAGATCGACAACCAGTTTAAGCGTGAACTGATCGAGATGGGAAAGAAACACAACTTCATCGATTCCGTCTGTATCATTCATGAAGGAAACATCCGTATGGCTTATCTGTCGATCGTAGGATCCTTCTCGGTAAACGGTGTCGCCAAGATCCACAGCAACATTATCAAGAACGATACTTTCCGTGATTTCTACGAGATCTATCCGGAAAAGTTCAACAACAAAACCAACGGCATTACACCGCGCAGATGGCTGATGTACGCCAACCCGGAACTGTGTGCACTGCTGGAGAAGTATATCGGTCCAGATTTCCGTTATGATTTCAACAGGATCGCCGATCTGATGAATCATGTCGACAACGAAGAACTGCAGAAAGAATTCCTGGCTGTCAAGCAGATCAAGAAGCAGCAGCTGTCCGCCTGGGTCAAGAAGAACTACGACCTGGATATCGATCCGGATTCCATCTACGATTCGATCGCCAAGCGTCTGCACGCCTACAAGAGACAGCTGATGGACATCATGTACGTGATCTCTCTGTACTACAAGATCAAGGAAGATCCGGAATTCAGGATGCCTAAGACGACTTTCCTGTTCGGTGCGAAAGCCGCAAGCGCCTATACCTTTGCCAAGAAGATCATCAAGCTGATCAACTGCGTCGCAAAGAAAGTCAACGCCGATCCTGATGTCAACAAGTTCATCAATGTCGTATTCATTCCGAACTACAGAGTAACCGTATCAGAAAAACTGATGCCTGCATCGGATATTTCGGAACAGATCTCCACTGCCGGCAAGGAAGCCAGCGGAACAGGCAATATGAAGTTCATGATGAACGGCGCCGTTACGCTTGGAACACTTGATGGAGCCAACGTCGAGATCAGAGAACTGGTAGGGGACGACAACTGCGTCATCTTCGGTTTCCATGAAGACGAGATCAGACATCTGAAGAAATACGGCTACGATGCGTATGCCTATTATGAGAAAAATCCTGTCCTGAAACAGATCATCGATTCCTTTACCGATGGAACCTGGTCCGAAAAACCGGCCGATTTCAAGGATATCGCCGATGAATTCCTGCTCAGGAACGACGAATATATGATCCTGGCCGACTTCGATGCCTATGTTGAGGCGCATGATAAAGTCTATGAATATTATGCCGATCCGAAGAAATGGGCAAGGATGTGCCTGATCAATATCGCCAAGTCTGCTTATTTCTCATCCGATAGGACGATTGAAGAATACGTTTCGGATATCTGGAAGATCAGCAAGATCAGATAATAAAACAAAGGGATCCTATGATCCCTTTTTCTTATATGATGATCGGACCCTGCAGTTCCTTTTTCAGATAACCCTGCGGGTTTTTCGTGAGTGTGGCATAAATCAGCGAGGTCTTCCATTCGATTTCCTTGTGTTTCGCAGGAAGATTCTTGAACTGGGTAACGATATTCACTTCATCTTTCAGCTGTTTAAGCAGCTCCCTTCCTTTTTCATTGAAACCAAGAACACGAATATAATCCTTTTCCGGAAGATTTTCGACGTCCTGTTTCTTGATCTGACAGGCGATGTGAAGCAGTGTTCTCTGTATTCTGGATCTGGTATATCTTCGGGAGATGCAGCTGCCGATAAAGTCTTCGTATTCTTCGCATTCTATCGCGTTTTTCATCAGCATGTTTTCGATACCCTCCGATACCATGAAGATTTTCTGCAGATCCTCTTTGGAGGTGGTGAACAGAAGTTTTCTCAGATAAGGATACAGATCGGAATTAAAGACCGGATCGCTTATTTGAACAGGTGTTGCCTGTGAGACATCTATTCCTTCCTGCAAAGCCTTGCGGATGGCTGTAGCCGAAGAGATGACTTTCAGGTCTTCGGAATGATAATCGTTGGTACGCTGAATGCTTACAGGCTGCATGGATGTGCCTTTCATGGCTTTCAGATAGGTTACCGCCAGCATGTCGTTGGGATATAAAGAACCCGAAAGCAGACCATAGGATTTCGGAAATGAGTTTCCGTCATGCAGAAGCATTTTCAGTCTGGTAACGTCGATTTCCAGCTCGCTGTACTTCTTCAGTTCCTCGAGATTGTTCGTCTCAGAACCGAAAACCAGATGATCCATATGCAATAGCTCCAGCAGATGCACTGCTTTCTTTCCAAAGACGTAGGCATTCTGCACGGTATCGATAAAAGGCAGTTCAACAACAAGATCCACGCCATGTTCCAGGGCAGTCCGTGTTTTCTGAAACTTGTCCATGACTGAAACGTCACCGCGCTGGCAGTAATTGCCGCTCATGACCGCCACCAGGATATCCGGTTCTGTCAGTTCTTTGGCTTTTTGAATATGATAGACATGGCCGTTATGAAACGGATTGTATTCCGTAATGATGCCTGTAATTTTCATATGAATATTATATAATACTCTTATGAAAATCTATCTGAAAGATCTGATGAACATTGCGGATGAAAAAGTCTATCCGGTCGATATTGATTCTTATTCCGTGGAAGACAATCTCTTTCTTAGAAGACTGGAAAACGTGGCAGGGGATATCAGTTTCTATTACGGACCGGGTGATGATCTCAGGATCAACTATTCCCTTTCGGGAGACTTTATCTGTCCCTGCGCTTTCTCTCTGGAAGATGTCAGAGTCCCGTTTGAACTCAATGACGACGATCCGGTCGTAACAAAACAGAACGAAGAAGGGTTCTTTCTGGAGAATATGATAGACATCGAAAAGGCCGTTCTGCAGATCGTTTTACCGGAAGTTCCGATAAAAGTTGAAAAAAAAGAAAAAATAGAGTATTCTAGTGGGGATGGCTGGTCTTTTGTATCCGAGGAAGACTATGAATCGTCCCGAAAAGATGAAATAGATCCGCGTCTGCAAAAGCTTATGGAATACAAATTCGAGGAGGAAGATTGAGATGGCTGTTCAGCAAAGAAGAAATTCAAAGACACGTAAAGCAAAAAGAAGAACCCATTATAAATTAATGACGCCAACGATGGTAAAATGCCCTTCATGCGGCGAATACAAGCTGGCTCACCGCGCATGCCCGAACTGCGGCGCGAAATAAGCTGATAGGAACTTTATTTGCTTAACGACCGGAATCAGATCCGGTTTTTTTGTTTTTAAGGGAGAGAATAACAGATTTTAGAAGCAGATCCCGGATAGAAAAAACCGGAAAAATACAGAAAAGTGCAGAAAATACTGCACTTTTTTATTTACTTTTCCTATTCAAAATGCCATAATGGTGGTAGAAAGTGGCTGTTTGTGGGGGAAAGTGGTAGATGTTTATCGGTGAATATCAGCACAATCTGGACGCCAAGGGACGTATCGTCGTTCCGGGAAAATTCCGTGAAGAGCTTCATGCGAATTTTATTCTGGCCAGAGGACTGGACGGATGTCTGTCGATCTACTCGCTGAAACAGTGGGACAAGATGTTCGAAGAAATCGATAAACTTCCGACGACCAAGAAAGCCGCAAGACAGTACATCAGAATGCTGACAAGCACGGCAACGGAATGCACCCTGGACAATCAGGGAAGAATACAGATCCCGTCATTTCTGTCAAAACCGGTCAATATCGTCAAGGAATGTGTCGTGATCGGTGCCAACGATCATATCGAGATCTGG
Source organism: Erysipelotrichaceae bacterium (assembly GCA_017620435.1). Taxonomy (GTDB): domain Bacteria; phylum Bacillota_I; class Bacilli_A; order Erysipelotrichales; family Erysipelotrichaceae; genus Colivicinus. The sequence continues at coordinate 2,263 of JAFZQL010000071.1, read as the reverse complement.
GACAAGGCTACCTGGGACAATTACTATCTGGATGCATCCAATAGTTTTGAAGAAGTAGCCGAGAATCTGAACGACCTGCTGCACGATGAATAAACATGTCAGTGTAATGCCTGAAAAGGCCATAGAGATGCTGAACATAAAAGAAGACGGCATCTATGTCGATGGAACGCTGGGAAGAGGAGGTCATTCCAAAAAGATCCTGGAAAAGCTGAAAACAGGAAAACTCTACTGTTTCGATCTGGATGAAGAAGCGATAGAAGAATCCCGTAACTACCTGAAAGACTACGACAACGTCGTATTCATCCACGACAATTTCAGAAACATCGCAGACTATGTCGAACATGCCGACGGGATCCTACTGGATCTGGGTGTTTCTTCCCCGCAGTTCGATGAGGGAAACAGAGGTTTTTCCTACCGATATGACGGACCGCTGGATATGCGCATGGATCAGAACAGTACGCTAAGCGCCTACGATGTTGTAAACGGCTATCCGCAGGAAAAACTGGAAAAGATCCTGCGTGAGTATGGCGAAGAACGCTTTGCCCGCAAGATCGCAGGAGAAATCGTGAAAAACAGACCGATCTCAACGACCCTGGAACTGGTCGATGTGATAAAACAGGCTCTGCCGACGAAAGTCTTAAACAAGAAAGGACATCCCGCAAAACAGAGTTTCCAGGCAATACGGATCGAAGTGAATCAGGAACTGGACAGTCTCAAGGCCTTCCTGGAAGAAACGGACAGGATCCTCAACGAGAAGGGAAGACTGGTGATCATAACATTCCATTCTCTGGAAGACAGGATCGTAAAACAGTACTTCAAGAAACTGACTACGGTAGATGACGATAAAAGGATCGCTTTAAGACCGGAAGATGTCAGGGTTCCGGATTACCGGCTGCCGAATCACGGTGAGAAGGCAAGCGAAGAAGAAATATCAGTGAACCGCCGCTCAAAGAGCGCAATCATCAGAGGAGTAGAAAAGGATTATGGCAAGAATCGTTAAAAGGAAAAGAAGAAGACTCAGTTTAAACGGCTTTGCGCTGATCGTTTTTACTTTCTCAATGATCGCCTGGCTGATCACGACGCTTCTGGTCAATACGATCAACACATCACTCACAATGAAGATTCAGACCATGTCTGAAGAACTTGCCATGCTGAAAAACGAGAATCAGTCCCTGAACTATGAAATACAGACCCTTGAAAACAAGGACAGGGTCTATGAAGTAGCGCAGGCCGCAAATATGGATCAGATATCGGAAAACATCATATCTGTCACAGGAAACTAAAATGAAACGAAGTGATCTCAGGCTTCGTTTTCTCTATTTCATCTTTTTATCTATTGTACTTATCGTGATCGGTAATGTTTTTTTCGTTACGATAGGAAAAAAACATTTAAGATCGGGTACATCTCTGGATGACTATATCTATTCGGTATCCAATGTGGAAGAAAAGATCTTTGCTTCCAGAGGAAACATCTATGAAGCAGGCGGAATGGTAGTTGCACAGGATGTTCAGACCTATGACATCATCTGTTTCATGGATCCGGATCGTCTCTCCAGCGGGAATGAGATCGCCTACATTGATAATCCTTCCTATGCCGCATCGATGCTGGCGCCGATCCTGGAAATGGATGCGCAGGACATCTACGATATTCTGATAAGCAGCAAAGACCTGTATCAGACGGAACTTGGTGCCGGCGGAAGAAATCTCTCAGAAGAACAGAAAGAAGCCATTCTGGCGATTCCGGATCTTCATGGGATCGGATTTCGTAATTCCTACCGCCGTTATTATCCTTACGGAGAAGTCTTTTCTCCGCAGCTGCTTGGTTTCGCCCAGTCCGACAATACCGGAAGACTGGTAGGAAAGCTGGGACTTGAAAAGTATCTTAACGATGAACTCTCCGGAACGGATGGCAGCCATTCCTATCAGCAGGACAAACACGGTTTTATCCTTCCGGGCATGTATGATGAAACGATCGAGGCGATCAACGGCTACAACATTTATCTGACCATCGATCTGTCGATTCAGGAAGCGCTGAATACAGCACTGAATACGACGATCGAATACAAGAACGCCAGCAGGGCATGGGGAGCAGTCGTTGAAATAGACAGCGGCAAGATCCTTGCCTGGGGACAGTATCCTACTTATGATCCGAATCATTTAAGATCCGATGATGTACATGTCAACTACGGCTCGCAGCTCGCCTATGAACCGGGTTCCGTCATGAAGGCGGTCATCTACGCTTCCGCAATGGATCTTGGCGTTT
>JAFZQL010000070.1 GCA_017620435.1 Erysipelotrichaceae bacterium | reverse complement strand
CGCCCTCATCCTTCTTGCCGCATGCCGCAAGAGAGAAGACCATCAGAAGAACCATCAGTACAGTTAACAGTTTTTTCATCTTCATTCTTCCTTTCTTTGATGAAATGCAAAAAAGCTTCTTTGTCGTGTCTATGAATGATCACTCTTAAGAAGACAACACGGAGCCGATGATACTTGCTCCCCCTTTGTAATCCTATCGTCTGTCTGACAGAATTACCTAAGAAAGGAAATCCTATCATAGTCCTGGTATTTACGGCACCAGGGTAGAGACTCCCTCACCATATCTGAAGGATTATACGATAAATTACTTCTTCAGTTTACCACAAAAAAAGAAGGGTATGAGCATTATTTCAGATGAAAGCGTTTACCTCTTCACAAAAAGAAAAAGCCTCATTCCTGAGGCCTTGTTTTCTCTAAATATTTCTCCAAAGAAGCCTTCAGCTTCTCGTAGCGCAAGCGTTTTTCTTCCTTGGAAAAGTGCGTTTCCCTGGACTGCGGATTGCGGCAGTCGTAGGTCAGTTTCTCCGGCAGAAACTGTTCGCTGGTCAGATCAAAGACGTATCCATCTACCCTGTTGTAGCAGTGGTAGTTTCCGTCTTTCAGATCTACTCCGTAGACTTCTCCGCCAAGGATATCCTGGACCAGGAAGGCCGTGATCGAACACTGGCCCAGGGTCATATTTTCTTTTGTCCAGTCTTTTCTCATTCTCGGAGCGCAGGTATCTTCACACCACAGATCGGATAAGACGTCGTAAAGATCCCGGATATTGTGAATGCCGGGATAGTTCTGATCATTGATTTCGATAGGGCTCTCCCAGCCGTAGAATCGGTAGTTCTTTTCCATTTTATTCCGTGATCCTTTCAAGGAAGCGGTCGATCTGTTCATCGTTCATTCCGGCACTGTTCAGATAGCCTCTGGCATATACAGAAAGATCCGCCGTTTCGATATCGCTTCCGTCATGGACCAGGAACCTCAGCATATCGTCGATGTTCTGTTCCTTGATGATCCTGTACTTCAGCGGTTCTTTCGTTTCGTTGATCCTGTAGTAGTTGTCGTATGTCAGCATGTAGTCATCCACGATAGACTGATAGTCCGCTCCGGTCAGCGCTTCCACCAGCATGCAGACGAATCCCGTCCTGTCCTTTCCTTCCGTACAGTGGATCAGATACGGTCCTTCTTTTTCCGAGATGTCGATGAATCCCTGGGCGATCTTTTTAGCGAATTCTCCCGAGAGATAGTTCATGTTCAGGGCGATCGGAATGACGTTTCCATTCTGATAAAGTTCCAGGAAATAGTCGCAGGCGAAGCCTTCTTCCGCAATGTACTTTTCGATCTTTTCCTGATTGTCCGACAGGTTCAGGATCGCATTGACTCCCGCCTCCCTGATCAGATCGTTCACATAGGTTGCCCGGTTGTGCTGATTGTCGCACGGGGACGCGGAACGGTAGACTTTTCTTTCCTTGATATCGCCTGATACGATATTGCGGAAATTCGCAAACACTTCATCACTTGGATAGTCGGTTCTGATATCGGTATAGTGGATATCCCTGGCGATCTGGCTGTCGTAGTACTTTCCCGCTTCTCTTAGGATAACGGTGGCTGTGGAGTGTTCATTCAGATCGGCCGCCAGCCACAGGCTTTCTCCTTTGGAAGCCTTCAGTCCCGCCTTCTGCCAGAGGTCTTCTCCGTAGTTGATCGCGGCCTTGATGTAGTCGTATCCCGGATAGGCGATCAGCAGCGCATCTCCCGCAGGGACGTAGTAGCCGTTGTAGTAGGGGATATCCGTCAGTGTATAGCCGTTGGAAAAGACGATATCTACACTGTCGCCGTATTGAAACCCTAGGCTATTGAAATCGTCGATGCCGATCTTCAGATAGACACCGCCGAATTCGCTTTCATGTTCCGTACCGAGATCCTTGACCTCAAGCGTTTCCGGTTCCTCCGGTTCCGGTTCGTTTTTCTGACATCCTGTTACCGTCAGGATAAGCATGCACGAGAGGATGATCATAAGTTGTTTTATCGTTATTTTCATAGGATCTGCTCCTTTGTTTTCTTAACTGTAATTATATCGTTTTTCTGCCGTATTCCGTTCAAGGAAGATCATTCCCTGCCTATTTCCAGCAATATCAGTGTATAGTATATACAACAATGAAACATTCCGCCGTATTACGATATCTGTTTGCCTTGACCCTCTACGGAACGATCGGACTCTTCCTGCATTTCATTTCCTATTCCAGCGAATTCGTTGTGCTGTGCAGGGGTCTTCTGGGTTCTCTGTTCATTTTTCTTGTGCTTCGTTTCCGTAAAGAAAAGATCGACAGAGAAACAGTCGGAAAGAACCTCTTCCCGCTTGCCCTGTCCGGTATTGCTTTGGGTCTCAACTGGGTCTTCCTGTTTGCGGGATACCGCTACGGCATCGCCATCTCTTCTTTGTGCAACTACATGGCACCGGTCATCGTCGTCGTGATCACTTCTCTGTTCTATAAAGAAAGGATCAACCTGAAACAGATCCTGTGCATCGTCATGGCTTTTATCGGCATGCTTCTGTTGTTGGGCATATTTCAAGGAAACAGTACAGTCGACATGCGCTGCGTCCTCTACGGCTCGCTGGCGGCCATCGGCTTCGTGATCCTCGTGCTGATCAACCGCAGACTGCAGGATATCAGACCGCTGGAAAAAACGCTCATTCAGCTACTGTTCTCGGCTCTGATCGTTCTTCCTTACGTCTATTTCAACGGAGGTTTCCCGAAGGCCTTCGATCTGCGTTCAACAGTGCTTGTCCTGATCCTGGGCTTCCTGCACACGGGAGTCGCCTACATCTGCTACTTCTCATCCATTGACGTCCTGCCTGCCCAAAGCATCGCCGTTCTGGGCTATCTGGAGCCGGTCCTGAACCTGCTGATCGGAGCGCTTATCCTGCATGAGAAGATAGGAATCACCGGCATCATCGGAGCGCTGCTGATCATCCTGGCATCCATCGGAAATGAAATGTTTGCGGACAAAAACTAAAAACACTGCCCTGAGGCAGTGTTTATTAATAGATCGGATCGGTGAATTCCGGATCTGTCCGTTTCTTCCGGATGAAGAAGATCGAATAGATCAAATATACCGTTGTGATAAAGGTCTCGGTTACGACGATGAAGGCGAACACGTCCGGCAGACCTTCGCCCAATGAGAAATTGTACAGACCGTGCAGCAGGATCGGGATCAGTATAGCCAGTACCTTATAGACCTTATTGTCTTCCTTCATTCCCTTGCCGTAGAGTCTGCCCATGATCATGCCGTATCCGACGTGTCCCATCAGAAAACCTCTGACCAGGATCTGTCCGATATTCGTCTCAAACATGTACAGGATATCCTCGAACAGTCCGAAGGCCATCGCCGCGATCGCCATGTACGTGATCACATCCAGTCTAGAAACCTTGGCCAGATCTTTTCTGATGAACTTTCTTCCGCAGAGAAACTTCATCGTTTCTTCAACCGTAGCATTTACGATGAACGTCTTAAAAAGCAGATCTACGATCGCGTTCTTTCCGCCAAGACCCGTCATGTTCCACAACAGGATGATAAGCATGTCGGCAAACGTGACGCCCATTGCAATCAGAAATCCCTGCCAGAAGAGTTTGTTGCAGGTCTTGCGGTAATCCTCGTCGTCCTTGTTCTTTCTCAGAAACAGAAACAGCAGGGCGGAAGGAATAAACGAAGCCAGCAGTACCAGTACCATTACAGCCATATAGACACCTCTTTTTCTAATACTTCTATTTTATATGAATCGGTTTGTTTTTCACCAGTACGGCGCATCCCGGAGGAAGAATATTCTCCTGCACTCCTGTACTGAAGACGGTCTTTCCTTCAAAGACATGATTCTTTTTCGACAGATTGACGATCAGAAGATATTTCCCTCTGCCAAAGGTGAACACCCTGTTTTTCTCTTCGATAAACACATGCGGATCGCTCAGATCCTTGATCTTCTTTCTCAGGGAGATCAGCTGACGGATGAAGTGATATAGGGAATCCTCATCCTTGATCGCCTGTTTGACGGAGATCGTATTGTCCGGATTGAAAGGCAGATACGGATCTTCCCCGGAAGTAAAACCGCGACAAGGTTCTTTATCGTTCCAGACCATCGGCAGTCTGGTTCCCGTTCTCTGATAGCCGCCGTCCTTGGACGGAATGTGCATCGTCCTCATCTCGATCTCGTCGCCGTACAGGACAAACGGAATACCCGGCAGACAGAACAGCATCATATAAAACACCTTCAGCTCTTCATGATTCAGATAATTCGCGATGCGCCAGGTATCGTGGTTTCCGCTGATCAGGGCCAGATAGCTCTTCGTCTTTTCCGCCTCGTAGAATCTTTCCTTCATGTCCTTCAAGGTAAACCTGACATCATTGTTTCCATGAATGATGGAAATTCCTCTCGTACTCAGATCGCTCCTGAAGAAACGGTGATAGAAGTTGTCCCAGTGATCCAGGACGAAGTCCGCATCGAATCCCGCTTCAAACGCCTGCTTCGGATTGGACCATTCGCTCACAAAGAAAGCTTCAGGATATTCCTTCCTGATCTTTCTGAACATCCACTTCCACACCTCGATCGTAGCCGATCTGTCGTCATCGTTTTTTACCAGTGAATCGGCCATATCCACCCGGAACCCGTCCGCACCGTTGTCCAGCCAGAAACGCATCACCTGAAGCATGTATTCTCTTGCCTGGAAGGTTCTTTTATCCTGGTAGGACATCTGCCACTTAGGATGATCGATCCTGTTAAAACCGTAGTTGAATGCCGGCTGGTGGGCAAAGAAATTCACCATGTAGCACCCGTGTCTGTCGAACATTCCCGAGATCATGTTGCTGCCCTTGTCCCAGATGTTGTCGTTCCAGATAAACAGATCACTGTATTCGTTTCTTTCAGCCTGTGCACTCTTCAAAAAGTCCGGATTCCTGAAAGAAGCGTGTCCCGCCACCAGATCCAGGATGATCTTGATATCTCTCTT
>JAFZQL010000069.1 GCA_017620435.1 Erysipelotrichaceae bacterium | reverse complement strand
GAGGAGAGAAACAGCCGGAAGGCATGTACCGCATCGTCGTCCATCTGTGCCTGTTTAATACAAAAGGAGAGATGCTGATACAGCAGCGTCAGCCGATCAAGGACGGATGGCCGAACATGTGGGACATCACGGTAGGAGGAAGCGCAGTCTCGGGAGATGATTCCGGTAGAGCGATCGAACGGGAAACGTTGGAAGAGCTTGGACTGAAGATCGATTTTTCAAACGAAAGACCGGCAATGACAATCTCGTTTCCTCAGGGTTTCGACGACATGTATGTCCTGACAAGAGACATCGACCTTAACGATCTGAAGCTTCAGGAAGAAGAAGTCCGGAGAGTCAAGTGGGCAGATCAGGAAGAGATCCTGAAGATGTTACAAGAAGGGATCTTTATTCCGTATCATAAAGCTCTGATCGAACTGCTGTTCTGGATGAGAGATCACGAAGGTGCTCATACGCACATTGGAAAGAGAACATAATGGCAAAAAACGTTCTGCTGACAGAAGGGAATATCCGTAAACAGATCTTGGCCTTCTCCTGGCCGGTCTTTCTTTCGATGATCTTTTCGGAACTCTACAACATCACCAACTCCATGATCGTAGGAAACTATGTATCTTTAAAGGCCCTGAGCGCAGTAAGCGCCTGCACCTGGATCTGCAACATCTTCAACTATACCTTCTATGGTCTCGGCATGGGTGCGGGGATCCTGGTAGCCAGATACTACGGAGCCGGAGACAAAGAAAACCTGAAAAGATCCCTGGATACTTCAGTCGTATTCGCACTGGCCGGAGGCGTTGCCCTGACTGTGCTTTCGGAACTTTTCCTGCCGTTTCTGATGAAACTGTGCAATATCGGCCCTGATCTGTTTGAAGACGCTCTGGCTTATCTGAGAGTCTATCTGCTGGGCAATACGGCTGTTCTGACCAGCCAGATGTGTTTCTTTATTTTAAAGAGCTTCGGCGATACGAAACATCAGTTCTATTATTCTGTGATCTCATCGATCGTCAACATCGTTCTGGGGCTGATCTTTGTCAGACTGATGCATCTGAACGTGATCGGTACAGCCATTGCTACGATCATTTCTCAGTTTGTAACGGACTATCTGGCATTAAGACTGATGTTCCACTATGATGGGATCAACTTCGATATCCGGAATATGGATCTGAGCCTGAAAGTCGTAGCCGATATCTGCATCCTTGGCATCCCTGCCGGTTTCCAGAACATGCTGATCGCAATCAGTTCCGTCATGGTCCAGTCTTTCATCAACCGTTTCCCGAACGAAGTCATAGCCGGCATCGGCGTTGCGGAAAAAGTGGGAAACTGGGCGCAGCTGGCTTCGGTCTCCATCTCCAGCGCTACGATGTCCATGGTCGCCCAGAACATGGGTGCCGAGAAATACGACCGGGTACAGGAATCGATCAGGGAAAGTGCGATCCTTTCTTCCTTCTTTACCATTCTTTCGATCACAGTCATCATGCTAATGGCACCGTGGCTGGTAAGCAGATTCAACGATTCTCCGGAAGTGATCTATTACGGAAGCCGGATGATCCGTTTCTCCAATTTCGGCATGTTCTTTGCTTCCCTGTCCCATATCTACAACGGCGCCAACAGAGGTGCAGGCAATGTCCGTATCCCGATGTACATCGCCATCTTTTCCCAGTGCCTTTGCAAGTATCTGTTTGTCTGGATCGGTCTGAAACTGTTCTACGACGTCCATGTCCTGTATCTGGGAACGGCTTTCGGTTTTGTAATGGCTGGGACACTGGCGACCCTGTATTTCTACAAATCCGGCTGGACGCTGGAACATCAGTTGAGAAAATAAAGAAAAGGCAGACCTGCCTTTTTGTTTAGCGGCTATCTGTTTTATGAGTGCCAAGTGTGTTAAAATATTGATACAGATATTGAAAGTATAATCGGAAAAGGAGGATTCAGATGAAAAAGAGAATCGCATCGGTTTTTATTCTATTATTAACAGTACTCTTATGCCTGTCCGGCTGTACGAAAAAAGAAGAAACGGCCGGATATGATCTGTCCGGAAAGACATACTACAGTACCGTCGACGATTACGGAAACGATGAGCATTCCAAGATCTGGTTCGGCAAGGACGGTTCTTTCGTCATGAAGGACAACTTCTATGACGGATACTACGAGATCAGCGGAACCTGGAAGGTGAGTGAAAATGTCGTAACGCTGGATGTTACGGAAACGGGCGTCGGTGAATTCCAGAAAATCATCTTTGAGATTGAAGACGAAGATACTCTGCTTCTGAAAACTACTTTGGCGGGATCGCTGGAAGGCTATATCTTCTCGACAACCGAGACCAAGGGTTCTTCAACAACAGAGAACGACTTCACTTATACCAACTACTACAACATCTCCCAAAGCAGTACCAAGGTATCCCGTGTTGAGATCCGTTCCGACGGAAGTTTTGCTTTCATCGATCAGAACGATTTTGGCATTACTGAGATCAACGGCACCTTCAAGAAAGAGGGCGATGTTCTGAAGATGACCGGAGACGAGTTCAGCAAGGGCAAGGAATTTGAATTCCTGGTTCAGAAAGACGGCACGCTGAAACTGCAGAATGATATCGGCGTATCCGCAACCGGAGACATCTTCTCAAAGGATTACAAGCCTTCTTCAGCCAAGGTTCCGTGCACCGGTCTGACTTCCCTCTACAACAACTACTGGGCGACCGAGGGTGTCAAGAACTACGATCTGGAAGTCAAGGCGACTCCTGAAAATACAACGGACGTCATCACTTATACCGTTGAAGATGAAAGCGTTGTTACGGTAAGTGCAGACGGAAAAGCTTCGACGGTAGGTGTAGGTAAAACCAAGATCCACATCAAGTGTGGAGATATTGAAAGAGTCGTCGGTTTTGAAACCAGAGCGAAGGGGCCTTCTTCCATCACCTTTGATGAGAATCCGGTTTATATTTATTTCAACAATTCCGGCAAGATCAAAGCAAAGGCTCTGCCGGAAACGGCCGACCAGACCCTGACATACGAATCAAGCGACAAGAGTATCGTCACGGTCGACAAGGACGGAAATCTGTTCGGTGTTTCCCCGGGTAATGCTGAGGTAACGGTCAAGGCAGTCAACGGTACATCGGCCGTATGCAAGGTCTGCGTCGAAGGCGAGACAGTCATATTCGAAATAGAGAACTACGCCAAAGTGAAAGCGCAAAGCGGAGATCTAATCCCGTTCAAAGCCTATCTGATTGCCTGCTACGACGGTTCAGTCAACAAGCAGGATGTTACGGAATGGGTCGATTTCCATACCGCCTATACTTCGGCGCTGACTCTGAAATCGCCGGGTTATCTTTGCGCATCAGGCGGCATATATGAAACATTTGACTGTCCGTTCTATTTCGAATTCTCTGACGGAAGCTCCCTGCATGTGGTTTCCGATACCTACTACGCTCACATCGAGAAGTAAACAGATAAAAAAAGAAAACCTCCCAAACGGGAGGTTTTCATATTCTTTTGTTTATCCCAGGCTTGCTTTCAGGATCGCTTTCAGATCGGCAATGCCGTCATGACCTGACTGCAGAAGTTCTTCGATCGAAGGATCGCCTGCTTCTCTAACTGCCAGGATCTGCAGGATCATCGCCAGGTTGACGCCGGTGACGACCTGTACTTTATCGGATTCCATATCTTCTCCCAGAACTCTGGCCATACAGTTACAAGGAGAACCAAACAGCATGTCGCAGAACACGACGACACCGTCGCCGGTATCGACTTCCTTGACTGCTTCTTTTAATACATCGACGAATTCGTCAGGATTATCTTCGGCCGACAGACAGCAGGCTTTCATCTGCGCCTGTTCTCCGAAAAACAGCCTGGATGTTTCCAGAATACCCTGAGCCATAGGACCGTGGCTGGTAATAACAATACCTTTCATATGATTCCTCCATTACTTACTATAAGTATAACATTTTCGGGTGATATAATGAGTTTAACAAGAGAAAGAGAGGGATCATATGGATATCAAAAAGGCCTATTTTGAACTGATCAAGGAAAGGGTCTCGGATGCTTATGAGAAACAGAAGGATCAGATCAAAGCAGTCGCTGAAATGTTTTCTGCATGTATGGAAAACAAAGGTGTCGTGCAGCTCTTTGGCGTCAGACACGGGGAAGAGTTCGTGAACGAGCTCAACTACCGGGCCGGAGGCATCGCCCCGTTCCACGGACTGAAGCTGAAGGAGTTGGTGCTGACGGAACTGCTGAAACAGGAGGAAATCGACTCCGGAGAAGTCTACAGCGATCTGTCTGTTATCGACAAGTTCGCGCAGATCTACGATCTGGACGACAGGGATATGTACTGCCTGGTCAGCTTCTACGGCAATGAGCCGCTGATCATCGAACTGGCAAGAAGGGCGAAAGAAAAGGGACAGAAAGTCGTAGCTGTCGTAAACAAGAAGTCCTACGACCGTTACGGAGGAAAACTGCTGGATTATGCCGATCTGTATCTGGATATGAATGCGGAAGAACCGGATCTGGCACTGGATATAGATGGAACAAAGACCGGTCAGCTGAGTTCGACTGTCACCAACGTAATTGCCCAGATGATCACCGCGGAAATATACAACTGCTTCGTATCGCAGGGTAAGGAAGCGCCTGTATTGCTTTCCGCAAACATCAAAGGTGCCGATATCCACAACAACTCGCTTACCGATCCGTATGGAAGGAGGGTCAGATAATGATAGACGCTTTAAGATTTAAAGACGAGATCTGTACGCTTCTCGATCATCTGTATGATTCCCAGAAAGACAATCTGGAAGCCGTTGCGCAGGCAATGAAGGAATGCATCGAAGCAGGAGGCGTAGTTCACGTCTTCGGTTCCGGACATTCCGTCGGTCTGGGCATCGACATCAAGAACAGACCGGGAGCTCTGGTTCCGATCCACATCATGGAGATGTCGGACTTCGTCACCAGGGGCGGTGTATCGGTAGAAGAGTTCATGGACAAGAAGAACATCTTCGAAAGAAAGCCGGGTGTCGCAGACAAGCTGTATGATCTCTACGACATCAAACCGCAGGATATCTTCTTTGTCATATCCAACTCAGGCATCAACGGCATCGTCATCGATATCGCCGACCTGGCCAAGAGAAACGGACACAAGGTCGTTATTATCACTTCCATGAAGCACACTCTTGCCGAAGAGCCGAGACATCCTTCCGGAAAGAAACTGTATGAGTTCGGAGATATCGTCATCGACAACTGCGGTCCGCATGGCGACGCTCTGATCGAAACGGACGGGGTAGCAAAGGTATGTTCCGTTTCCTCCATCTGCAACAACTGTATCGCACAGGCGCTTTCCGCCAGAACGGTGGAACTGCTCAAGGAGGACGGCTTTGAACTGCCGATCCTGACAGGCGATGAGAAACACGACGAAGAACTGATCAAGAAATATGAAGGGAGAGCTTAGACATGTTATTTGAATACGGAGACAGGATCCTTGAAGTCATTCAGAAAGCGGAAGAAACAAACAAGGATACGATAAGACTGCTTGCGGAGAAGTTCGCTGAAAACATCGAGAACGACAAGATCATCCATACCTTCGGCACAGGACATTCCCACATGCTGGGAATCGAACTGTTCGCCAGAGCGGGAGGTTTGGGCAATGTCGATGCGATGCTGGACCCGGATACCCTGACATCCTTCGGTGCCGGAAGATCCGGAGCCATGGAAAAGACCTGCGGCGTATCGGATGTCATCTATGATTCTTATCCGATCGAAGCCGGAGACATCATGATCATCACTTCCAATTCCGGAAGAAACGCGATGCCGATCGAAATGGCGATGCGCTGTCAGAAAGAGGGCGTCTACGTCGTTGCGATCACCAACCTGGAACAGTCCAGAAACACGACTTCCAGACATCCTAGCGGCAAAAAGCTTTACGAGTGTGCCGACTGCGTCATCGATTCCTGTGTACCTTCAGGGGATGCCACGCTGGATCTGGACGGCATCAAGACCGGACCTGCTTCTTCCATCGTTACGATGTATCTGATCAACACGGTCGTATCGGAAGCGATCAAGATCGTCCTGTCGCACGGCAAGCGTCCGTATGTCTTCCAGTCGCAGAACGTCGACGGATACGACAACGACGCCATTTATCAGCACTACAAAGGCAGAGTAAAACACTTCTAAACAGAAAGGCTTGTAAAAGCCTTTTTTCTTGGAAAGCGATACAATAAGGGTATGTATCGTCTTGATCAGAAAACAATCAACAGACTGGTAGACTGGTACCGGGAAAACAGACGTGATCTGCTCTGGCGTAAAGACAGGGATCCTTACGGGATCTGGCTGAGCGAGATCATGCTTCAGCAGACCAGAGTCGAGGCGGTCATAGATTATTATGAACGATTCCGGAAACAGTATCCGGATGTCAGAAGTCTGGCGGAAGCAGATGACGAGACGCTGCTGCGTCTTTGGGAAGGACTGGGATACTATTCCCGCGTCCGGAACATGAAGAAATGCGCACAGACCTTGATGGAAGAATATGACGGACTACTGCCTGCGGATAAAGAAGAACTGATGAAACTTCCGGGTATCGGCTCCTATACTGCCGGAGCCATTTCAGCGATCGCCTACGGTCTTCCCGAGGCTGCTGTGGATGGAAATGTCTTAAGAGTTCTGTCGAGATATTTTGCGATCTATGGTGATATCAAAGATCCGAAGCTGAAGAAAGAACTCGAAGAAACAATCACGGATTTCTATCAGAAAAACAAGATCAATGACCATGATTATATTTCGGATCTTACCCAGGCTCTGATGGAACTGGGTGCGCTGGTCTGTCTGCCTAATGGAAAACCGTTGTGCGATAAATGTCCGTTCTCATCGGAATGCAGAGCCTGTCAGGAAGAACTGACCGAGACGATTCCATTTAGAAGCGGAAACAAGGAAAGAAAGATCATCGACAGAACGCTGTTTGTGATCCGTCAGAAAGACCGCTTCCTTCTGCACAAACGACCTTCGGAAGGTCTTCTTGCGGGAATGTACGAATTCCTCGGAACCGATCAGAAACTGGATCAGGAAGAAGCGTTAAGCTATCTCAAAGATATGGGAATAGAAGTCAATCATATCGATCCGCTTCCATCTTCCGGACACATCTTTACTCATCTGGAATGGCGGATGCAGGCATATGAGATCCTGGCCGACAGACTTCCTGAATTCGATCAGAACGAATACATACTCGTAGACAAAGAACAGATGCAGTCACTGGCCGTTCCTTCGGCATTCAGAACTTATCTGGATCATTACGGATTAAGAAAGAGAGGTAAGAAGAGATGAAACTTGTCATCTTCGGCTGCGGAAAAATCGCCAACCGGATCGCCAAGTCCTGCCTTCTGGTCAAGGAGATTGAACTGCTGGGATTTGCCTCCAAGGATATTGAGAAAGCGAAGAGTTACGCAGAAACATACGGCTGCAGGGAATACGGAGATTACGACCATTTCCTGAATAGCGATGTCGATGCTGTCTATGTCGCCACCTACAACCCTTCTCATTACGAACTGATCAAGACCTGTCTGGAACATCACAAATCCGTGATCTGTGAAAAGCCGATGCTGTCATCAGTCAGGGAAACGGAAGAACT
>JAFZQL010000068.1 GCA_017620435.1 Erysipelotrichaceae bacterium | reverse complement strand
AGTTAAGGAGATTCCTTAAACTCGGCAGCGGCGTATCGAAAGAAGAAACCTATGATATCGGCGGTATTGAACTTGATGATCGCAAGAAGGAAGTGAAGGTAGATGGCGAAACCGTCTCGCTCACACCGAAAGAATTTGAGATACTGAAGTTTCTCATGGCAAATCCTAACAGAGTTTTCTCACCGAAAGAGATCTACAGACAGGTATGGAAAGAAGATCCGTTTGGTGCTGAAAACATCGTGGCCGTTCATGTTAGACACCTGCGTGAGAAGATCGAAATCAATCCTGCGGAACCGCGATACATCAAAGTGGTTTTTGGCCAGGGTTACATCATGGAAGAAGGTAGAAAAGTATGAAGAAATATCTAAGAAGTATTGCCGGAAAAACAACAACATTCCTTGTTTGTGCTCTTTCTGTCTGCATATTACTCATATCGGTTGTTTCAGCTACACTGATGGTTGAACTAGATTTCTATACGCAGGATAAAGAAACCGTATATGAAAGCATAGTTTATGACAAGGTGAGGAATGACATCTATGACGATGTCTGGTTTACGCTTGGAAAATACAAGGATAAAAAAATCGAACTTGACGATGACGGACAACTTGTCTATCAGATCCTGGATGCCGACGGTTCTGTTATCGGTGAAACAAGCGATACCGGATCCGTTAATAACTGGGACTATTCTTTCGACTATGGAGTAGTAAAGGATGAAGAAGGAAATATCAGAGAGATCTTTTACAGCGGGATGCAGGCCGATGAAAATGTCGAATACTACAAGGCTAACGTAAACATCAAAAAGACAGAGTCCGCCGTTAATTTCTATACTTTCATTGATTCCGTCATCGATAGATCCTATTCTTTGAAATACGGCATCTATTTCATTGGAATAGCGGCACTTGTCATGGCAATAGTTTCTTTTGTTGCATTAATGTGTGCAGCAGGAAGAAGAAACGAAGACGATGGCCTCTATCCCGGTCCTTTGAATGTCATACCTTTTGACATCCTCGCCGGTATCTTCCTGTCTTTGCTGGTTCTGTTTATCGTGTCTGTTGAATCGATAAGCCACAGCAGTTCCGACCTGTTCACGATCGCTTACCTGGCCATCGGCTCGTTTACTGCATTGAATCTGTTCCTGGGACTGTGCATGTCTCTGGCTGTCAGGATCAAGCAGCGCAGCCTTATCAAGGGCAGTTTAACTTATTTGATTCTTAAGAACTGTATAAAACTCCTGCAGTATGTCGTCAGGACGATAAAAGGAATGATCAGGAACATTGTTTCCATTCTGGGAGAAATACCGCTGGTCTGGAAGACGATGCTTGTACTTTCTGTTTTAACTCTGATCGAACTGATCATCCTGGTGGAATCCTACAGCGATTACTATATGGCTTTCTGGTTCATGAAAAACCTGGTGCTGATTCCATTGATCATTTATGTTGCGATATGTATGAAGAAACTGCTCAAGGGTGGCATGGCACTGGCCGGCGGCGATCTGTCCTACCATGTGGATACCAGGAGAATGTTCTGGGATCTGAAGAAGCACGGCGACAATCTCAACAGCATCGGCAAGGGCATGGCGATCGCAGTCAACGAGCAGATGAAGAGTGAACGCATGAAGACGGAGCTGATAACCAATGTTTCCCACGACATCAAGACGCCGCTGACTTCGATCATCAATTATGCCGACCTGATCGGCAAAGAAAAGACTTCCAGCAAGAAAATAAAAGAGTATACCGAGGTACTCCTGAGACAATCGGAAAGACTCAAGAGGCTGATCGACGATCTGGTTGAAGCATCCAAAGCGTCGACGGGAAATCTGGAAGTCAATCTTGCTCCGTGCGACTCGGCGACCTTCGTGAATCAGGCAGTCGGCGAGTATCAGGACAAGTTCAAGGAAGCGGAACTTACGCTTGTCACACAAGTGCCGGATGAACAGCTGACCATCATGGCTGACGGCAGAAGGATGTGGCGCATCTTCGACATTCTGATGAACAACATCTTCAAGTATGCCCAGAAGAATACCAGAGTATACCTGACGCTGGAGAAGACCGGCGATAATGCTGTCTTCACATTCAAAAACACTTCCAGAGAACAGCTGAATATCTCTGAAGAAGAGCTGATGGAAAGATTCGTCAGAGGCGATCAGTCAAGAAATACCGAAGGGAACGGACTGGGCCTGTCCATTGCCAAGAGCATGGCAGAATTGCAGAATGGTGAACTGAAGGTATCTATCGACGGTGATCTGTTCAAGGCGATACTGACATTCCCACTTATCTGAAAGTTCATAAAATCTTAATCGGTTTACTGCTTTTTTCTTAAACAGAATACCAGGTACCATTTATCCGTAAGGAGGATCGAATGTATGCTTGGTATTTTTGATTGCATGATGAAAGTGCTGTTTCTGTTGCTGTTTTCTTATCAGGGATTATACATTCTCATTTCACTATTCGGAAAAGAGAAGGAGAAGGATTATGAACTGAAATATCATGATTTTGCGGTTCTGATCTGTGCCAGAAATGAAGAGACGGTGATCGGAGATCTGTTGGAAAGCATAGACCGTCAGACTTATCCGAAAAAGCATTATCGGACATTTGTGATGGCAGACAACTGTGACGATTCAACGGCTGAAATAGCCAAAGGATGCGGTGCTGTAGTCTACACAAGGAACGATGATGAGTATGTAGGAAAGGGATATGCCCTGGAAAGCTTATTGCGAAATATCAAAAAGGATCATGGCGATGTTTTCGACGCCTTTCTGGTTTTCGATGCTGACAACATCCTGAAGGATGATTATTTAGAGCAGATGAATATTTCCTACTGCCAAGGCAACAAGATTATTGCCGGATATATAAACAGCAAGAACTACGGATCTAACTGGATATCCGCAGGATATTCCCTGTATCTGTTAAGAAAGAATCGTTTCCTGAACAACGCCAGGCATCTGCTCGGCTTAAGCAGTGCCATAAATGGAACGGGATTCCTGTTTGATAAAGAAACAGTAAAAGAATGGCCATATCATACGCTGACTGAAGATATTGAATTCACGGTTGATCAGGTCTGCAGACATCAAACGATCGCGTATTGTGATAAAGCGATCGTATATGATGAACAGCCGACATCGTTCGTTCAATCCGTCTATCAAAGACTGAGATGGTCTAAAGGCTACCTTGAAGTCATCTGGAAGTACAGTACAAGATTGGTCAAAGGCATTTGTGAAGGATCCTTTTCCTGCTTTGACATGCTGAGCACGATCCTGTCTGCTTACGGTCTTTCGGTCGTATCTTTGATATTTGATATCTTGATGTCTTCCTATCTGATTGTTACCAAAAGCGATATGATCCCATTCCTGTCTAATCTGCTGGAAGGATTACTGAAGGCGTATCTGTGTATGTATCTTATCGGTCTGCTGACGACCATTACCGAATGGAAACGGATCAATACCAGGTTGCTCAACAAAATCAGATATACGTTTACTTTTCCTTTGTTTATGGCATCCTACATCCCTATAGCAGTCTATGCCTTGTTTGCCGATGTAAGCTGGAAACCGATCAGGCATACAGTGACAATTACTCATGAAAACAGTCTTTAGTAAACAATTTATTCTATGCTTTGTTCTGGCGTGGATGATAACAAATGGATGGGCATATCTGTTTATGGGAATAGGGATGTACTTTAAGTTAAATCTTCTGATTTCAATTTCAGCTTTCTATCTGACAATCATATGGCTCCCTTTTACACCGGAAAAAGTATTGACGGTAGCTATAGCGTTATGGATGAAAAGAAAGATCTTCCAGAATATATAATGACCGAAAAGAGATAGATATGTCTGATTGATAATTTCAGGAAACTTTGTTAATATAATGGTACAAGTGGGCTGGTCGCAAGACCCGGGTCCAACCTAATCGGCGGGAAGACTTCCCGCTATTCTTTTTGAAGGGATT
>JAFZQL010000067.1 GCA_017620435.1 Erysipelotrichaceae bacterium | reverse complement strand
GAAAGATCGATGAACTCGCCAAAGCAAAACAAAAAGAGATCATGACGATCTAATGAATACCTTGAATCATTTAGCGATCATCATGGATGGGAATGGTCGCTGGGCTAAATTAAACAGACTTCCGCGTACCGCAGGTCATTATAAAGGCGTAGAAGTATTAAGAAGCATAACGATATACGCAAACAGTCTGGGAATAAAGTGTCTGACTGTATATGCTTTTTCTACGGAAAACTGGAAAAGATCAGAAGATGAAGTAAACTACATCATGTCTCTTCCAAAGATCTTCTTCGCTTCCTATATCAAGGAACTGATGGAAAACAATGTCCGTGTCATGATCATAGGAGACAGGGACCGGATTCCTGCGGAAACAATGAAAGTGATCGATGATGCGATCGATACGACGAAAAACAATACCGGTCTGATTCTGAATTTCGCATTCAACTACGGCGGAAGAGATGAGATCGTTCAGGCGGCAAAAGCTTTTGCCATGGACTATGCGCAAGGCATTAGAAACGATCTGAATGAAGAAACATTTAAAGAATACCTCTATACCAGAGATCTTCCTGAAGTCGATCTGCTGATCAGAACCGGATCGGAAATGAGAGTATCCAATTTTCTGCTTTATCAGATCGCATATTCCGAATTTATCGTGACTGATACGCTGTGGCCTGATTTCAGCAATGATGAACTGGACAGATGTATCGAAGAATACCAGAAGAGGAAACGTAATTTTGGAGGTCGTGATGAAACAAAGAATCATTAGCGGCGCTATCGTACTTGCGGTAACTGTTGCGGCAGTGCTTTTCGGCAGCTTTGTCATGAAAGGAATTCTTCTGTTCATACTGGGATGGGGGTCTTATGAATTCATAAAGATAAGAAAAGAGAAATTCAATTATCTTCTTTATGTGATCCTTCTTGCTACGACGCTTCTCATCTATCTGTATCACGAACACGCGGAAGAATGGATGCTGCTGGAAATGCTGCTTCTGCTTTCGATCTCTGTATTCTATGAAAAAGAAAGTTTTACCGATATTTCGGCCGTATTTCTGATGTCTGTACTGCTGGGTTACGGTGTGTATTATATCGATTATATCGAAGCCATGAATAAATGGCTTCTGGCATATGTGATTATCATTTCTTATTTGACGGATACGTTCGCTTTCTTTGTCGGCAGTAAATTCGGCAAGCATAAAATGAATGCCAGAGTATCACCGAAAAAGACGGTAGAAGGTTCTCTGGGAGGATGGCTATTTGGATGCCTTGGGTCCTATGTCTGGGCTTCGATGTTCCATTTCTTTGATTTAAGTCCGGCACTGATTCTATCTGCATCGATCTGTCTGCCTTTTGTCAGTGAGATCGGCGATCTGATCTTCAGTCTGATCAAACGTCATTACGGTGTTAAGGACTTTTCCAATCTGATTCCCGGACACGGCGGCATTCTTGACCGTCTGGATTCCAATCTGATCTGTATAATATTGTTTGGTACATTACTGAATCTATTCTTATGAAAAAACTTGTTTTATTAGGAGCTTCAGGTTCTATCGGATCACAGACCGTGGATGTGATCAGAGAACACCGCGATGAACTTGATCTGATCGGTGCTTCAGTCGGATACAATATCGATTATCTGATCGAGCTTTTAAACGATTTCAAACTGCAGTACGCCTGTACGATCGAAAGAAATACCGTACTGGAAGAAAAATTCCCGGATACGAAGTTTTTCTTCGGTGATGAAGGATTATGCGAGATGGCAAGACTGGAAAACTACGACCTTCTTGTCAACGCTTTATTGGGATTTACCGGATTCAAGCCGACAATAGCAGCGATCAGAAATCATAAAAACGTCGCCTTGGCGAATAAAGAAACACTGGTCGCGGGCGGAAAGATCATCAATGAGGCGTTAAGAGAAAACAATGTACAGTTATATCCGATCGATTCCGAACATGTAGCGATATGGCAATGTCTGCAGGGGCACAAGAAAGATGATGTCAGAAGACTGCTGATCACCGGTTCAGGCGGTGCGTTCAGAGATCTAAGCAGAGATGAGCTGAAAAACGTAACACTCAGCCAGGCGCTGAATCATCCGGTGTGGAACATGGGTGAAAAGATTACCATTGATTCGGCAACAATGATGAATAAAGGTTTTGAAGTAATAGAAGCGCATTATCTGTTTGATATCCCTTACGACAGGATCGATGTTGTCCTTCATTCTGAAGCAGTCGTACATTCCATGGTCGAATACAATGACGGTTCTATCATCGCGCAGCTTGGAACACCGGATATGCACTGGATCATCCGCTATGTTCTGCTTTATCCTGATCACAAGAAAGACAGTCTGACAAAGTATCTCGATTTCGACAGCATTACATCGCTGAATTTTAAAACGATGGATTATCAGCGTTATCCCCTGGTAAGGCTTGCGAAGAAGATAGGCAGTTTCGAAGGAAACTTCGGTGCTATCCTGATCGGCGCAAATGATGAAGCGGTTTCGCTGTTCCTGAAAGAAAGGATTTCTTTCATTGATATTGAATCTTATATCTTCGCAACTCTGAAGGCTGCTCATTTCATCAAAGATCCGACTCCGGATCAGCTGATCGAATCCCATAAATGGGCAAAAGAATATGTCGATACGTTATGGGCAAACTCCTGATCGGGAGTTTTCTTTATGACTTGGTGTTATAATTGAAAAGATGGAAATGATTAAAAACATATTACTGTTTGCAATACTGCTGTCGACGATCGTATCGGTCCATGAATTCGGACATCTGCTTGTGGCAAAACTCTTCGGCGTCTATTGCAAAGAGTATTCGATCGGAATGGGACCGAAGATCTTCTCCAGAAAGGGGAAAGAAACAGAATATTCGCTGCGTGTTTTTCCTGTTGGCGGATTTGTCGCTATGGCAGGGGATACGGACAATCAGCTGGAAACATCGGTAGATACAACAGATATCCCGTTTGAAAGAACACTGCCGGGAATTGCGGTATGGAAAAGGATCATTGTCATGATGGCCGGAATCTTTATGAACCTGATCCTGGCTATTCTGATCTATTCCATGCTGATACTGAACAACGGACAGTATGTTACTTCCAGCAAGCCTGAGATAATATCGGTTGTCGAAGGCTCTCCTGCTGCGTTATCCGGAATCAAGGAAGGAGATATCGTGAGCCATATCGGCTTTTCCAACGGTCTGTCTATTTCTCCGGATTCCTATCGTGAACTGATCGCCTTTACCGGAACCTATGACGGTAACGGTCCATGGCTGATTAAGGTCGAAAGAAACGGCGAAACACTGAGTTTTGAAATCCAGCCTGAATACTATGAGGATGAAGACCGCTACCTGATCGGTATAGCGTTTTCCGATAAAGCGATCCAGGTCGTTGATGTAAATCTGCTGAACTGCTGGAAATACGGCATAGAATATGCGATCTTCATCGTTAAACTGACCTGGTCTTCCTTCTTGTCGCTCTTTAAAGGAATGAATCTGAGCAGCATATCCGGACCTATCGGCATTTATTCTACTGTTTCCGAAGCGGCAAGACAGGGTATGGATTATTATGTCCAGCTGATCGCCATGATTTCAATCAACGTCGGAATCGTAAACGCCTTGCCTTTACCGATATTCGACGGCGGAAGAGTCCTGCTTGCCCTGATTGAACTGATCATCGGGAAACCGTTAAACAAGAAAACGCAGGATTTCGTCATGACGGCGTCGCTGATCATACTGCTGCTGCTGTTTTTCTTTGTAACATACAATGATATTTCTAAGCTGATTGGAGGACATTAAGATGAAGATACTGGTAACAGGCGGTACGGGTTATATCGGTTCACATACATGCGTAGAACTGCTTAAAAACGGCTATGAAGTCGTGATCGTCGATAATCTTTACAATTCATCCGTAGAAATTCTGGATAAAATTGAAAAGATCACAGGCATAAAACCGGTATTCTATCAGACGGATATTCTTGATAAAGAAGGATTGGAAAAAGTTTTTACGGAAAACAAGATCGATGCGGTGATTCATTTTGCCGGATACAAGGCTGTAGGAGAATCGGTCGCGAAGCCGCTGACTTATTACGAAAACAATATATCCGGATCGATCAACCTTTATCAGCTGATGAAGAAATACTGCGTGAACAGCCTGGTATTCTCATCAAGCGCAACAGTCTACGGAGATGATTTTGAAGTTCCTTTTAAAGAAGAATACGGACTTGGAACAACTACCAATCCGTACGGAACATCAAAAAAGATGAATGAAATGATCATTACAGATATGAGCAAGGCGGATCCGGAACTTTCCTGCGTACTGCTTCGTTACTTTAATCCGATCGGTGCACATGAATCCGGTTTGATCGGGGAGATTCCTAATGGAATACCGAACAATCTGGTTCCGTATATCGCACAGGTCGTATCCGGACAGCGCGGTTTTCTGCGTATCTGGGGCAATGATTACGATACCCCGGACGGCACAGGCGTACGGGATTATATTCACGTCGTAGATCTGGCCAGAGCACATGTAAAGGCAATCGATTACGCGAAGGAACATAAGGGAACAGAAGTAATCAACATCGGCACAGGAAAAGGGTATTCGGTCATGGAAGTACTGCATGCCTATGAGAAAGCCTGCGGAAAAAAGATCCCATATCAGATCATGGAACGCAGACCGGGTGATATCGCTACCTGCTATGCCGATACGGAAAAAGCCGAGAAACTTCTGAATTTCAAGGCGGAATACAATATAGACCGCATGTGCGAAGACTCTTATCGGTTTACTGTAATGCAATCGAAATAATATCGATAAAAACAACAATAAATAAAACAATAAATGTATTGATAAATATATTGACAAATATAATAACGTGTTTTAGTATGAAATTATGAAGACAAAGTCTGATCTTAGGATTACTCTGAATTCACTGGTTCCGATCTCATATCTCAACCAGGGGAAGGCCGCAAAGATCATAT
>JAFZQL010000008.1 GCA_017620435.1 Erysipelotrichaceae bacterium | reverse complement strand
TGGTCCCGTCCACTTTGGCCGCCTTGTAGAGTTCATCCGGGATCTGTTCGAAGTTTTCTTTCAGCAGATAGATATAGAACACGCTGGTCACACTTGGAAGGATCAGCCCCAGAAAAGAGTTCCTGAGACCGGCATTGGTGATGGTTACGAAGTTGGTGATGATGACCAGCTCGTTCGGGATCATCATCAGGGAAAGAAAGAGCGTAAAGACCAGATCTTTCCCCTTGAATTCCAGCCTGCTGAAGGCAAAGGCTGAAAGGACAACAATGATCAGCATCATTCCTGTCGTCACAAGGGTAAAGATGATCGTATTGATGAAGTATTTCGCCAGCGGAACGGCGGTAAAGGCCTGGATGTAGTTTTCGATGGTCGGCGACAAGGTAAAGAACTTCGGGATATACTCGGAGTTGTAGGATGCATAGGATTTGACGGACGTCAGAAGCATCCAGTAGAACGGGAACAGGACGATGATCGCCCACAGGATGAGCAGTGCGAAAACGGCAGCCGTCCAGCCTGCGTTTCTTATCCTGCTTTTTCTTTCTAATTCTTTGATCTTATCCATGTTACTGATAGTGTACGTTCTTTCTTGAAACCAGAAGGTTGATGACCGTGATCGTCAGAACGATGGCGAAAAGGACCAGGGCTGCAGCCGAGGCAAAGGAAGGATAGCCCCCCGAATTCCCGTAAAGCATGTCGTAGACATAGCCGACGATCGTATTCATGCCTGCGGCATTGAGATCCGTACCGAACAGCGCTACGACGTCGGAATAGGCCTTGAATGCACCGATAAAGCCGGTAATGATCAGATAGAACAGGGACGGCGATATCATCGGCAGTGTGATCCTGGTGAAGATACGCAGCTTGCTGGTACCGTCGATCCTGGCGACATTGTAGTAGTCCTTGTTGACCGAAGCCAGCGCGCTGGTCAGGATCAGGATCTTGAACGGAAGTACGACCCAGATCGTATAGAAACAAAGGACAAACATCTTTGCCCAGTAAGGACCTTCAATGAAGTCCACGGACGAGATGCCGACACTGTTCAACAGCAGATTGATCAGACCTTCCGTATAGGCTGTCTTCTTGAACAGGATCATGAAGACCAGACCGACTGCCAGGGTATTGGTCACGTACGGCAGAAAGAAAACGGTCTGGAAGAGATCTTTCAGTTTCTTGATCGAATTGAGTGCCAGCGATATCAGCAGGGCGATTCCTGTGGACAACGGTACGGTAATAATGACCAGGATGAAGGTATTTTTTACTGCCTGCAGGAAATAAGGATCATGCAGGATGTAGGAGTAGTTGTACAGCCCGACGCCGGTATAGGACTGGGATGCGAAGTTGTAGTTTTCTTCAAAGGAGTAGACAAAAACATCGATCAGCGGATAGATCATGAATACACTAATGAACGCCAAAGCGGGCAGCAGATACAGCCACCCTTTCAGATTGTTGCGATTATACATCAGATCACCGTTTCGTCCTTCTTGGAGAATAGATGCGTCTTGTTCGGTTTTAGATTAAAACGGATGATGCCGTTTTCATTGTTCAGTTCATCATCGGAGTCCACGATGACTCTGATATCGCTGTCGGAGATGCAGCTGTCGTTGTGACAGACGATGCTGGTATCTCTGCCGGTCGTTTCGATGCGGTCGAATCGGCAGTTGAACTTTCCGTTCCTGTCAGGAATGAATCCCTCCGGACGGATACCGACATAGATATCCTGGTCTTCCGCCTCTGTATCCATGACCGCATCTTCACCGATGTATACCTTATGGTCCAGGATCTTTCCTTCGAAAACATTGATGGCAGGCGTTCCCAGGAACTTCGCTACAAACAGATTGGCCGGATGATTATAGACTTCCTGCGGTTTTCCCATCTGCTGCATCATCCCTTCTTTCATGACGATGATCAGATCGGAGATCGACATGGCCTCTTCCTGGTCGTGCGTAACGAATATGGTGGTAATTCCCGTTTCTTTCTGTATCCTTCTGATCTGTTCCCTGGTCTGCAGACGTAAACGCGCATCCAGATTGCTTAAAGGCTCATCCAGAAGCAGAACCCCAGGCGTCTTAACCAGAGCTCTGGCAATCGCAACGCGCTGCTGCTGGCCTCCGGAGAGCTCTGAAGGCTTTCTTTCCATCAGGGTATCGATCTGTACCAGTCTGGCGGCTTCCAGCGCCTTCTCGTTCATGACTTCTTTACTGAGTTTCTGTTCCCCTTTCAGATTCTCTAAAGGAAACAGGATGTTCTGCCTGACCGTCAGGTGTGGATACAGGGCATAGTTCTGAAAAACCATCCCCACTCCTCTGTTCTCCGGAGGAAGTGCCGTTACATCCAGATCGCCGAAATAGATCTTTCCTTCCGTCGGTACTTCCAGACCGCAGATCAGATTCAGTGTCGTGGATTTTCCGCAGCCGGAAGGCCCCAGCAGACCCACGAGTTTTCCATCGGGGATCTCAAAATCAAAGTCGTTGACAGCGGTAACGATCTCTGAACTGCTGTTGCGGCTGATAAACTGTTTTGTCAGGTGTTCCAGAACGATTTTCATAGTAAGAGCTCCATTCTTATCACCATTATATTACAGATAATAATCTATCTTATTGTTTTTCCGGAAGATCGAAATAGAAACGGGAGTACTGCTTCGGTTTTGATTCAACACCGTAGTTCAAACCGTGGGCGATCAGTATCTCTTTGGATAAAGATAATCCGATGCCGGAACCGATATGATGACGCCTGTGTTCCTTGTCTACTTTATAGTAGCGGTCCCAGATATTCTGCAGATCTTTTTCTTCTATCCCTTCGCCGTTGTTATAGACATAGACACGGTAAACATCATCGGTCTTTTCCACTCCCAGAATGATCTGCTGCTTCTCTTTACTGTTGTAGTTCAGGGAGTTGTTGATGAAGTTGTAAAGGACCTGTTTGATCCTCTTGCTATCGATATTGACAAGCGGATCTTCTTCGCACGGCTTGAGCTGAAAGTCGATCTCCTGCGATTCGCAGTACTTCTGATACTGATGGTAAACATCTTCCAGCAGCTCGTTCACTCTGATATCTTCCCTGTTCAGTTCAAGACCGATCGTATCGGCTTTCGAGATATCGACCAGATCATCGACCAGAACAGACAGACGTCTGGCTTCTTCGATAATGACGTTCAGATTCTCTTCCGTATTCTCTTCCGGAAGGTCACGTATCATTTCGCCATATCCGACGATCATCGTCAGAGGAGTCCTCAGGTCGTGGGATACGTTACCTAAAAGCTCCTTCTTCGCTTTATCGGCTTTCAGGATATCCTCATTGGCACTGATCAGCGTATCGTTAAGTTCCGACATCTCCATGGAATCCGTTCTGATCCTGCTGCCGTCGTATTCTCCCCTGGAAAGATTTCTGGATTCTTCACTGATCTGTTTTACCGGTTTCAGAATGATACGGGAGATGATCAGCGCAAGGATGAGCGTCATGATGATGACGGCGATCGTAATGACGGAATACTGGGATTTCAAGGTGGAGATCGTAGCCGAAAGCGGTGTGATGGCGGTAGATACCAGAACCATGACCGGTTCATTCTAATAATTCAGGAATTTCGAGAAGATGAATACCTTTTCCGGAGTTTCATCAGGTCTGCGCTGATATCGGAAATCGTCATAGAGTTTTTCTCCTGTATCACTCTCCATTGTTTCCTGAGCGATCATGTTGATCATATTGTTGTCGAGACCTCTTAAGGTACAGGCCCCGGTGTAGGAGTATTCGGAATTGTTGGAGACGACACGGATACAGACTTCGTTGGTCATGCCGACCTGTTCCACGATATCGTCAAAATCGTCATCGCCGATCATTTCGGCAATACTTTTACCGACACTTTCGATGGACTTGATCTTACTGATGCGGTAGAAGTCATCAAGAAAAGTCGTCTG
>JAFZQL010000066.1 GCA_017620435.1 Erysipelotrichaceae bacterium | reverse complement strand
CAAAGTAGACATGACGTAAGTCTCAAGAGATACGTTTCCGTTCTTGTATTTGCCGCGGTTCTTATGGAACTCGGTTACTCTCTTCTTCTCATCGATGGTCAGGATATCTCCCATCAAATAGGAAGTATCCGTATTGTTCGCATTGTGATACAGGATCGTAATGTCGTTCTTGGACTTGATGTGGTATTCCAGCAGTTCCGAGAAATCCTGCTTAAAGATGAAGTGGGATGGAGCGATGACGACATAGGAAGGATTCTCTACGTCGACGAATTCCATGTAGGTCTTGAAAGCCAGGATATCGACATTGAACAGGTCGTTGTTGGCAAAATTGTTGTCTCCATGCAGAAGATGGATTTTTCCCTTCTTGGAGTTGATGTTGTAGCTTGTTCTGGTGATGTGTTCTACGGCAGAACGTTCTCTGTTCTTGATGTAGACCTTGATGGAATCAATACCGGAGTTGGTAAAGTTCGAAAGCATAAAGTCCAGAACGCGGTATCTGCCTAAGATAGAAGTGGCAGAAATCGGACGGAAGTCTTCCAGTCCCTTGACATGGACATAGGAAGGTTCAAAATTCAGAATACCCAATACCTTACTCATGCTGTTCACCTGCCTTTGCGATCAGGGCTTTTGATACAAGCAGAACTTCTGCCGAATCCTTCTTTCCCAGTACCATACCGTCAGGAATCCTGACATCATCAGCTACCAGACACTTCGTTAATTTGGCGCCCTTACCAATAACGGCATTGTTCATGATGACTGATTGATTGACTACGGCATTTTCTCTGACTTCTACACCAGAGAAGATCACGGAATGAGAAACCTTGCCGTTGATTACCGCACCCTGGGTAATAAAGGCATTGTCGATCTCGGCATTCTCGCCGATGCACTGCGGCGTTGCGCTCGCATCATTGGTATAGATCTTCCAGTCCGGATCAAACAGATCCAGGCCGCTGTTTTCCTTCAGCAGGTCCATATTCGCTTCCCAAAGCGAATCAATCGTACCTACATCCTTCCAGTATCCCTTGAAACGGTAAGCCTGAAGTTTCAGTTTGTCGTTCAGATAGGCAGGAATGATGTTCTTACCGAAGTCGTGCGATGATTCTTCGATCTTGGCGTCGTCTTTCAGATACTTTCTCAATGTCTTGTAGGTGAAGATATAGACACCCATGGAAGCCAGATTGGATTTCGGCTGTTTCGGTTTTTCTTCGAATTCAACGATCTTGTCGTTCTTATCGGTATTCATGATACCGAAACGGCTTGCTTCCTTCATCGGTACTTCGATAACGGCGATCGTGGCATCCGCATTGGACTCGATATGTTTTTTGAGCATATCTTCATAGTTCATCTTGTAGATGTGGTCTCCGGAAAGAACCAGCACATATTCCGCTTCTTCCTGATCCAGAAAATCCAGGTTCTGATAGATCGCATCAGCCGTGCCGTTATACAGACCCAGACCCGTTTCATCCTTTTCTCTAGGTGAAAGGACATAGACGCCGCCGCCCTTGGAGTCAAGGCCCCAGGTCGAGCTTCTGGCGCTGTATGAACTTAATAGAATGGACTCATACTGGACCAGAACACCGACGGTCGAGATGTGCGAGTTTGCGCAGTTCGACAGCGCAAAGTCGATGATGCGATACTTGCCGCCGAAGTGCACAGCCGGTTTCGCAACCTTTTTGGTCAAATCAAAAAGACGTGAACCTCTGCCTCCTGCAAGTATCATCGCTACCATATTATTCTTTTTCATTGGAATACTCCTTAATCCTAATTTTATTATACATCATCAGATCGGCATATCACTATCGAATAAGCGGATATTTCTATGCTTTGTGATCTTCCGATGTATCTTCCGCATGCATCGAAAAGGATCTCGTAATTCTTCCCGTTGGCAAATACGTAATCATTTTCAAACGGGTTGATAAAGATGATCAGATCATCCAGATGATAGACCAGACAGTCGTTGAATTCCTCGAAACGGAAATCGGCATCCTCATCCGTGAAACAGCTGTGCTGCTTCCTGAACGCGATGAGATCCGCGATATAAGAACAGTTTTCATGATTTCTGACTCTCAGGCGCCAGTCCAGCTGATTGATGGTATCCAGAGAATTGTAGGAATTCCTGACGCCGTTCTTGGTACGGTAGAATTCTTCTCCGGCATGGATGAAAGGAATCCCTCTTGCGATCAGCACAAGGCTTAATGCCAGGGTACATCTCTTCTCGTTGATCCATCTTGGATCGGAAGACTTGTACAGCATCATCCGATCATAGAAAGTATGATCATCGTGACATTCCACATAATTGACTGACTGATCCTGGCTCAGATAGTGCATATCGCAGCACAGAGACTTGATCACATTGCTTCTGATATCTCTGTTTCCGGAGACATAATGGATCATCGTATCCCGGAAGTAGTCGTTGAACATCGCGACTCCCGGAAGCTTTCTGGCATTCGGGATCGAGGCTCTCTGTTCACTAGGCAGAACATCGCCCATGTCCCATCCTTCGCCGTAGACGATGAAATCTTTCTTATGGGCACAAAGAAGGTTCCTGATCTGACTGACGGTCTCGATATCCAATATCCCCATCAGATCCATCCTGATCCCGTCGATGTCGAAGAGTTCCAGATATCTCAGTGTCATCTCTTTCAGATATTCTCTGACAAAAACATCTTCCGATCTGATCTCGCTGCCGCAGAACGTTCCCTGCGCAAGACGGCCGTCTTCCGTGTAACGGAAAACATGACCCGGAAGCATTTTCTCCAGATCAAAGCGATGAACGCTGTAGACGTGATTAAACACCACATCCAGAACGACGCGGATATGATGGGAATGCAGGACGTTGACAGTATGTCTGAGTTCATTGACATAGGCATACGGATCACCCTGATCATAAACGTAGTCTTTCTTGACGTAATTGTATGCCAGCGGATTGTAGCCCCAGTTGTAGTCGGTCCTGTCGTTGTCGAAATCCGTGACCGGCATCAGCTGCAGATGGGTGATTCCCATCTCAACAAGATGATCCAGTCCGATCGCTTTTCCTTCACATTTCAAACCTTCTTCCGTGAAAGCCAGAAACTTTTTCGGATATCTTCCGGTATAGGATTCGCTGCTGGAGAAATCCCGGACATTGCATTCATAGATGATCCTGCTTGGACATTCATCCATCCCGACTGTTTCTTTCAGGAACTTGTCCGGATTCAGAATGATCGAATCGTTCTCATCGGATAAATACGCAAAAGGATCCCTGAAGCAGAGACCCTTCTCGTTTTGGTAATGATATCTTTCCAGTTCCAGATCACCGCCTAAGGCGATCTCATAAACAAAACCGTTCCTGTGCATCTGATAGGCATGATTTCTGACGATAAGCTCCATGTTTTCATATTCCGGAGCGAAGACTCGAAAAACCGTCCTATCCGACTGATATATGCTTCCTAAAGTCCTGATATTGAAATCACTGATCGTATATTCTC
This sequence comes from Erysipelotrichaceae bacterium, assembly GCA_017620435.1. Classification (GTDB taxonomy): domain Bacteria; phylum Bacillota_I; class Bacilli_A; order Erysipelotrichales; family Erysipelotrichaceae; genus Colivicinus. The sequence goes on along the minus strand of JAFZQL010000066.1, from coordinate 8,020 downwards.
TCATTATCGATAATCTTCTAGTCTATTCTTGGCTTCCAGCGAATCAATAATACCCATGACGATCTTTTCGATCCGGCTTCCCTTGGAATAATCGGCCTTGACCGCAAACGTCGCACGTTTATCCGTATACAGTTTCTCTGCCCTGTTGCGTTTGGAGTCATCACCGAATACGGCAATCGTCGTACCGCCGTTCTGCTGAACGACCTTCATGCTTGGGACATCTGTACTTCCGTCTCCGAAGTAGACCATGTTTTCCAGCGGAATGTATTTCTGGGATTCCGGGGTGGAACTGTTCAGATCTTCATCGTTTGTTTCTTTCAGCACGCCCTTGTTGATCCTGAACAGATACTGGGTCTTCATCGTATAATTGACAGCTCTGGACGGCCAAAGGACCTTACCGTTCTCGTCATAGGCATAGGTACAGGCATAGATCTTCTTGAACTCCGAAGCGATCTGCGTACCTTTAATGATATCCGTCAATCCGGAAGAAATGATGTAGTGTTCCACATCCACGTGATGTTTCTTTCCATATTCATTGATCCGTTTGAACCAGGTCTTGACCCCTTTGTACAGTTCAACGTATTTTCCTTCTTCAATCAGCTGTTTCTGGGTCAGTTCCGGATTCTTTCGGATCATCATGTACATGTAGGAAAGAATGGAATCGCAGTTGTGCTTCTGGGAAAAGACGCCGCATTCGTTCCAGAAATCGGCAGGATCCTCATAACCCAATGATCTAATGTAGTGGAATTCCTGCATATCCCTTGGAGAAAGGGTCTTGTCAAAGTCGTAGATCAGTGCCAGTTTTCCGTTTTTCATACGCTTTCATTATAACAAAAAAGATGACCTGTTTGTCTGTATCGGTACAAGAAAAATAGAGGACTAATCCTCTATTTCATTCAGATTCCTGATTGCTTCAACGTAGATCTCGACCTGCTTCTTGAAGTTTTCCAGATCCAGGCATTCGTTGGCATCGTGAATGTGATTGTCTTCGCCCATAAATTCACAGCCAAAAGCGATACAGTTGTGGATGGCCTTGGCATAGGTACCTCCGCCGATGGCTTCCATCTTGCTTTCCTTGTCTCCCGTGACATCTTCATAGGCTTTCTTCAGAGCTTTGATCATCGGGGTATTGATGTCGAAGTACAGCGGTTCTACCAGTTCCATGACTCTAAGCTCATTGCTTTCATCGCCGAAGTTCATCAGTTCACATACTTTTTCACTGGTCGTCATGACCGGGAAGCGCATGTCCAGACTCATATGGATCTCGTCCCCTTCCTTGCGGATGACGCCGAAGTTGATCGATGTATCGGATTCCTTGTCCTTAATGGCTTCAAAACCGGCCAGTTCCCCGTGAACAGTCAAAGCGAAGTGCTCATGGAACCAGCGGATGAAACTGTCTTCAAAACCGGCCGCATATAAAGCTTCAAACAGGTGGGAAATGGCATTGACACCCAGATCAGGCATGGAAGCATGCGCAGCTACGCCGTAGACCGTGATCTTCACACCGCCTTCGTGCTCGATATCGTATTTCACACTGTGTTCGTCCAGGAAAGCCTTGAACTTTTCTTCATCGAAAGAACCTTCCGGCACAACGGCATTGACCTTCTTGCACACGACATTGGAGGCTTCGCCGCCCTTGATGTCAATGATCCTGCTGCCGTGACCCACGACCTGTGCCATATACATGCCCTTCTCCGCATAGATGCCCGGGAAGTTTCCGTCCGGCGTAAATCCGTAATCGATCTGGCCTTTCTTCTCTACGTAATGGGCGATGCAGGCTGAACCGGTCTCTTCGTTACATCCCAGGATCAGTCTTACTCTTTTCTTGAAAGGATACTTTTCATCGATCAGATACTTCAAGGCATACATCGAAGCGACCGTTCCGCCCTTGTCATCCGATACGCCTCTGCCATAGACGAAACCGTCTTTTTCAATCATCACAAACGGGTCCGTATTCCAGCCTTCTCCTGCCGGAACGACATCCAGATGGGCCAGAATGCCGATCAGTTTGTCTCCTGAACCGGTCTCGCCAAAACCGCAGTAGTAGTCGACGTTTTCGGTTCTTAATCCCTTTTCATTCATCAGTTCCAGAGCCCTGTCCAGAACTTTTCTGTTAGTTGAACCGAAAGGCTTCTCGTCATCGGCATGCACCGAATTGAAGGATACCAGATCCCTTAGATCTGCCTTCATGTTTTCAAAATTCGCTTCAATAAACTCTTTAACCTGCATCTTCTATTCCTCCATAATCAGTCCGATCGGGCAATGGTCGCTGCCCTGAATCTCATCGTAGATCACACTGTCTTTTACTTTATCCATCAGTCTGTCGGATACAACGAAGTAGTCGATCCTCCAGCCCACGCCTCTCTCCCTGGCTCTTGTCCGGTAGGACCACCAGGTATACTTTACCGTATCGGGATAGATCTTCCGGAAAGAGTCGGTAAAACCGCTGTCCAGCAGTCTGCCGAACTTTTCTCTCTCCTGATCGGAGAAACCGGCAGAGAAATGATTCTCATCCGGGTTCTTCAGGTCTATCTCGTTGTGCGCCACATTCAGATCTCCGGTATAGATGACCGGTTTTTTCTGATCCAGCTTCATCAGATGGGCACGCAGATCGTCTTCCCAATGCATCCTGTAGTCGATCCGTTTGAGGCCGTCCTTGGAATTCGGCACATAGGCACAGACAAAATAGAAATCCTCGTATTCCAGAGTGATCACTCTTCCTTCTCTTGGATGGTCCTCTCCTTCAATGTCGTAGGAAACGGACAGAGGTTCCTTTTTGGTCAGGACCATCGTTCCGGAATACCCCTTCTTTTCCGCGGAATTCATGTAGCGGATATAGCCGTCAAAAATATAGGACAGCTGATCCTCCTGCATCTTCGTTTCCTGAAAAGCCATGATGTCGGGATCTTCCTTTTCCAGAAAAGGAAGCAGTTCTCCCTTGGACATCACCGCTCTTAATCCGTTCACATTCCAGCTTATCAGTTTCATATTTCTTTCGTCAGCTTTCTAAGATAGTTCGCTTCCTCGTCATTCAGATAAGGCAGCAGAGTCTCATATACCCGGTCATGGTAGGCGTTCAGGATGCGTCTTGTGCGTTCATCCAGATAACGCAGATCGATCAGATTCCGATCGAACGGGATCATGGTCAGGGTCTCAAACCGCAGGAACTGCCCGTATTCGTTGTTTTCGTCATTCACGCACAGCAGCAGGTTTTCACAACGGATACCGTATTTTCCCTCAAAATAGACGCCCGGTTCATCGGAGAACACCATGCCCGGCTTGATTTCCGCCAGTTCTCCGCCGTTTTCCGTCTTTCCGTAACGGATGTTCGGAGGAGACTCGTGAACGGCCAGATTATATCCTACGCCGTGCCCTGTTCCGCAGCGATAGTCAACACCCAGTTCCCACAGATCCTTTCTCGCCAGAACATCGATCTGATTGCCGCTAAGTCCTTTCAAAAACTTCAGTTCACTCAGGTTGAACATCGATTTCAGAACCAGCGTAAAGTACTTCTTAATCTCATCGGACGTCTCTCCCAGAGCGATCGTCCTGGTCACATCGGTCGTGCCTTCATTGTACTGTCCGCCGGTATCAAACAGCAGGATACCTTTGTTGTCAAGTTTCGCCGAATGTTCGGAATCCGGTGCATAATGCATCAAAGCGGCATTCTCGTTGTAGGCTACAATGGATGAAAAACTTAAGTCGTTGGCCCTGTATTCTTTACGGAATCCGTCGATCTTCTCTTTGACCTCATATTCTGTCAGCGTCGATTTATCCATGGAATTCAGCCACATCAGAAAACGCAGGACCGCTACTCCGTCATAGATATGCGCCATACGGACATTACGCTGCTCGATCGGGTTCTTGATCGCTTTCATGTCTTCTACGATCGAACGCATGTGCTGAATGGTGTTTCTGCCGCGGGTGATCCTAAGATAAGTCTCGTAGTTTACCTTGTTTTCATCGACCAGTATCTTTTTTCCCCTGATCGATTCCAGGAAACCGTAGTAAGAAGCGTACGGCCTGATGATGACACCGTCCTCATAGAGATGATCCAGGATCTCTTCGTTGAACCGTTCCAGATCCGTAAACAGATAGACGTCATTATTGATAAATACCAGATAAGCCAGAAATACCGGCGTATGAAGAATATCATTGCCTCTCAGATTCAGAAGATAGGCGATGGATTCCAGATTGTTGATGATATGAACCCGGTCTTTCAAAACGTAGCGGATCATCTCGATCTTTCTCTTGCGCGTCAGTCCGGTGTATTCGACAGGCAGTTCATAGACCGGATCCCTGCTAAGAGGAGCCCGGTTCTCGATCAGATCGGAATATATATCGATACTCTTGATAAATATCCCGTTTCTGATCAGTTCTTTCGCAAAACGGATACTTGTTCTCTTGCCGTCCAGGCCTATTGTCTTGTCGGCATAGTTTTTCTTAATGAACTCCAGCGGTTCCAGAGCTCCCTGTGTTCCCAGTTTTACGATCTTGATGTCATACGGCAGACATTGCTGATCGGCCTGGGTATGGTATCTTCCATCCACAAACAGCCAGGCATCCTCCGCCGATACCAGAAGCGTTGCCAGAGAGCCGGTAAAACCGGAATAGTATTCGATCGTTCTGAAGTATTCCGGAACATATTCCGACAGATGATAGTCGGAAGTATTGAAATAATAAAGATCGATTCCTTCTTTCTGCATGGCAGATCTTAATACTGTTAATCTTCTTTTTATCATAACTCTATATTATCATTAATGTTTTATATAGTATAATAATAAGTTGATGAGACAGGAAATCGAACTAAACAAATCACAGGAAAGAAATCTGAACAAAGTGCGTAAAAAAGCGCAGAGACATCAGGAACAGCGGGAACTGATCCTGACTGACGAGAATGAGAAGCCGGCAGCGGTTTACATTGAAAACACGGAAGAGATCCGGAAGGAAAAGAAAAGCCTGACAGAACGTCTCCATTTCGGTAAAGAGAATGAAGAAAAGGAAAAGAAAGAGAAACGTTTTGATCTCAAAAAACTGATTCCTACTCTTCCTAAGAAAGAAGAAAAGAAAGAAAAACTTCCTGTTCAGCCTGTGATTGAGGAAAATGAAAAGATTGACAGCATGAATATGCAGGAGTTTTTTGAACCGATCAGACCTTTGAATCAGAAAGAGGAAACGGCTGCGATTGAAACAGTCTATGATCCGCTCCCTGAAGAAACCGTAGAAGAAAAGAAAGAAAGCGGAAACGGGAAAATCAAAGATCTGCTTAGCAGGATCAAAAAGAAAGAAAAACAGCCTGAAACTGAAAAACCTGCAGAAGAACAGCCTGAGATCATAGTACCTTTAAAGAATCAGGAAAATACAGAAGTGCAGAAAGAGACCACTGATAATTCCGGAAAGGAAAAGAAGGAACTCTTCAAGTTTACTAAAAGAGAAAAGAAAGAAAAAAAAGAAAAGAATCCTAGACCAAAGGGAAAGAAAATCACTTTCGCTCTGGCAATTCTGACTTGTATCGTTCTGTTCCTGGGCATCTGCGGCGTAGTCGGAGCCTTTGTGTTTGCCTACAAGCTATGCGAAGACAAACCGACTCTGCATGTCGAAGATCTGGTATCGCCGGATTCCACAACGGTTTTTGACAATGAAGGCAACAAGATCATGGAACTTGGCATGTATCTGCGTGAGAATATCGAATACCAGGATATGCCTAACTGTCTGATCGATGCCTTCCTGGCGATAGAAGATTCCCGTTTCTTTGAACATGTCGGTTTTGACATCCCGCGTTTCACGAAAGCGGCAATCGAAAACTTCAGGACCAGAGACTTCTCGCAGGGCGGCTCGACTGTTACGATGCAGCTGATCAAGAATACCTACTATTCTATCGATGCCGACGACGAGTCGACTATCGCTGCCAGAGAAGGCATGTCCGGCATTAAACGTAAGATGCAGGAAATCGTGCTGGCTCTGGAACTGGAGCTTAAGACCGATACCACCAAGCAGGAAATCATTGCCATGTATATCAATAAAGTCAACTACGGCAATAATATCCGTGGTGTACAGAAAGCCGCTCAGTACTACTTCGGCAAGGATGCCAAGAATCTGACGCTGACGGAATCGGCTTTCCTGGCCGGTCTGATCAACTCTCCGAATACATATAACCCTTACAATGATCTGTACAAGGATGACAACTACTATCTGGATCCGGATTCCGAATATCTGAAAGCCGGTACAGCCAGAAGAGATGAAGTTATTGATCTGATGTTGATGCACGGCTATATCACGGAAGCGGAAGCGGAACTGGCTAAATCAGTCAGGATCGAAGATCTTCTGGTCGGAATCGACGTCAGTTTTAAGGAAACGAACGAAAAATACCAGGCTTATATCGATGCGGTTATCGATGAAGTAATTGAAACGACCGGCGAAAGCCCGTACAGCACAGGCATGCAGATCTATACCAATATGAATGCATACATGCAGGAATACATCTACGACATGCAGAACGAGGAAGAATACACCGGTATCACTTTCCCGAACGAACTGTGTCAGAGTGCTATCGTTGTCATGGATAATCAGAACGGTTCCGTGGAAGCTCTGGGTGCCGGAAGAGGAGAACAGGATTCCGCCAGACAGTTCAACCGCGCGACCAGCGCTTACCTGAATCCGGGTTCATCTTTTAAACCGGTCGTAGATTACGCCTTATGTATTGAAGCCCTCGGATATGCTACTTCGCATACCTTTACGGATATGCCGTATTACCTGTATGGAGGAAGTGTTCTGATCTCCAACTACGACCATCAGTACTATGGAGACATGCTGATGACGGAAGCTTTAGGAAGATCGCAGAATACACCGGCCGTTCAGGCATTGGCTGCTGTCGTAGAAGAAAAAGGCGAAGAGTATGTAATCGACTATCTGAATTCGATCGGATTCAAGTTCGATTATTCCGACTTTGACCTGCAGTTTGCGATCGGCGGCAACCGCTGTACGGTTACGCCTTTGCAGCTTGCGGCAGCACACGCGATGTTTATCAACGGCGGAAGATATATTAAGCCTCATACAATCAACTATATCGTCTACAACGACGGCAGAGACAATTTTGTTGCCGATACGCAAGGCGTACAGCGTCTGTCCAAGGAAACGGCCTGGATGGTCGCCTATCTGGAAGAATACAATATGAGCGGTTCCTACTCTTCTTTGATGTGGTACTGCAATAAATATGTTGATTATCCACTGTACGGAAAGACCGGAACAACAGACTGGGGCGATGCCGGAAGAGATTATGGCATTCCTACCGGTGCTACCAAGGACAGCTGGCTAGTCATGCAGACAAACAAGTATACCATTTCCTGCTGGACCGGATACGATCAGCTGGAAAAAGGTGCCTACTTCTCGACCGCCGAATATCAGGCCAATACCAAGAGTAAGATCGTTACCAAGATATTGAAAGAACTGGAAACCCACTATACCGGAGAATATGATCCGTATGTACCGCTGGAGAAACCGGATACCGTTGTTTCTATCACCCATGTCAGAGGCGCTTATCCGTATGCCTATTCGGACGGCGGTCATGCGATGGTTACCGGCTGGATCTCTGAGAAGGCTCTGGAGGAACATCCACTTGTTTCCACTTCTACCGCTTATGCCTACGGCACTTCGTTCAAGAAGTATATCAGCGGCGGTATCGCCAATCTTAACGGCGCATTTGACGGACTGGATGTTTACGTTACATTCGGAACAGGAGCCGGTGAAAACGGAACCTGCACAGGCGATACCTGCGACCTGTCGACGACAAATATCTACGGCAAGACAACCTATGCCGCAGGAAGGATCTGGTTCCCGCACTGGACAGCGATCTATACCGGAGCGGCTGCGCCTCCGTACTTCTATACGATAACTCTGGATACGGGTGAAGTAATATCCGGAGCCAGCAATGAAACTTCTTTCAGTGAAAGAACCGGAGGAGGTTCAAAAGCGAAAGTCTGCGTTTCCGCCAGCTCCAACAGCTCGCAGGCATGTATCACCT
>JAFZQL010000065.1 GCA_017620435.1 Erysipelotrichaceae bacterium | reverse complement strand
GCAATCAGATCCAATGTTTCTTTGCGGATGTTCAGACCGTACCGGTTGATGATCCTTAAGGCGTCTTTCCCGTCGGTCGTATCGTCTGCAGTCGGACCTGATCCGATCACGTCCAGAGAATCAGAAAGCACATCGCTCAGAATGATGGAACAGACTTTTGCGGGTCTACAGAGTCTGGCAAATCTTCCGCCCTTCACCATGGACAGTTTCTTGCGTATCGTATTGATCTCGGTAATGCTCAGTCCCTTCTTCAACATCTGATCGGAAATATCCTGCAGTTCTTCCAAAGACACCAGCGGTTTTTCAAACAAAGCGCTGGCACCTCCCGAAAGCAGAAACAGAACCGTATCTGTTTCTTTCAGATGGGAACACATTTCAACGATCGCTCCGGTCGCTTTCAGGGAGTTTTCATCCAGGACCGGATGCCCCGCTTCATAGGATTCGACTTTATCGATTTCTTCCGGGATGTGACCGTACTTGCTGACGATGATACCCTTCCTGATCGTAACCGTTTTACAGGCTGCCTTGGCCATCCGGAAAGCTGCCTTGCCTGCCGCAACCAGATAGATGTCACCCTTCAGTTTCATCCCGCTCAATGCCTCTTTCACCGCCCTGTCAGGCAGACAGCTTTCAATGGCATTCAGACAGATCTTCTTTGCATCACTTAACATAGATCTCAATACTCTCCAGTTCATCCTGATTGATATTCAGCATGTCGCCCTTCAGCAGGATGACATTGTCCTTACCGTTTGCTTTCTTTCCGATCAGACAGGCTTTTCCGTTTCTGTCGATATACTCCCCGTGAAAGGTCTCGCAGTTCTCTTTGATTCTGACGCTGAGAGGAATCCCGTAGATTTGATAGGACTGCATCGGGAAGTCGTCCAGATAGTACTTGAAACGGGTAATGATCGCCTTCTCCGATGCCACGGTCTTTTTCCCCGGATTGAAAACATCTGCCTTGGCAAAGGGCGCACCAAAGAAATACAGATCGATATCTTCAACGCTTTCCTGCATTTCCAGCTCATCCTTCACATCCAGATCGAATGTCAGTTCCAGGAATTCGACATCGTCGTAGCCGACCGACAGCGTATAATCATTAAAAGAAAAGATGTAATAATCTTCTCTTTTTACATTGCTGCAGGCGCTTATCAGGATAAGCAGGATAACCAGGAGCAGTTTTTTCATTTCTCGATGCTTCTGGATGCAAGGATATCGATTCCCAGATCCAGTATGTTTTTATAGACCGGATCGCCCATATGTACCGGTGCCTCGACTTTTACGTCTTTTAAAGCCTTCATCGCTTCCATGATCCTTCCTTTCGGAAGCGGAGCGGAACTGATGACCGGGAGACGCATCTGTGTATCGGATTCGATCTCAACGGTCGTTGTCAGGGTACGTAAAGGATTGGTCAGTTCATTGACCGCATAGGTATGTCCTCTTGGACAGGCATTGCCTTCTACCCGGATCTCATCCCCAACCTTTTCTACGCTCAGATGGCAGCCTCTCGGGCAGTTGATACAGATCAGATTCATTCACATACCTCCCAGAAGAGTTCTCCTTCCAGCTGTGCAAGATCCTCTTTCTTCAGGGCGACCTTCTGCATTTCGCTAGGAACGATGCCGAGCTTCCTGAACTTCTTGTCCAGACCCTTGCCATAGACATGGATGGAACATTCCTTGAATACTCTGTTAACCCGGAACATGAATTCGATATCATTTCCTTTATGGAAGTGCTGAGGAACCATATAGTTAATGCCACTCTGAACGGTGTTCTGAATGGTTTCGGATTCATCTTTTCCGTTCAGCACATATTCCGCAGCCGCCTTTCCGGCTTTTCTGCCTTCGATGGAAACATAGTCCACCAGATCGTGGACATGCAGGGCATTGCCGCAGGCAAAGATTCCGTCTACCGATGTCATGTAGTGATCATCCACTATCGCACCCTTGGTTTTCGGATCCAGTCTGACGCCCAGATCTTCGATCAGCTTGTTTTCCGGAATCAGTCCTACCGACAAAAGCAGGCAATCGCATTCGATCTCCTGTTCGCTTCCCGGAATCTTTTTCAGCTTGTCGTCAACTTCGATCAACGTGATCGATTCCAGACGGGAACGTCCGTGAACGGCTTCCACGGTATGCGAGAGATACAGCGGAATATCGAAGTCTTCCAGGCACTGTTTCATGTTTCTGGCCAGACCGTTGGAATAAGGCATGATTTCAGCAACCCCGATGACTTTCGCTCCCTCCAGGGTCATTCTTCGAGCCATGATCAGACCGATATCTCCACTTCCCAAGATAAAGATCTTCTTGCCTACCAGGAAACCTTTCCGGTTCAGATATTTCTGTGCCGTACCGGCGGTATAGACGCCTTCGCAGCGGTTTCCTTTCATGCCAATGGCTCCGGCAGGTCTTTCCCGGCATCCTGTCGACATGATGATGGCCTGTGCTTCCAGTTTTTTGAAACCTTCCCGTGTCTGTACGGTAACGGTGTGGTCCCTGATTTCCACAACTGCGGAATCATAGAGGAAATGAATGTGTTCATTCTCTTTGATCAGACTGTAGTATTTCTCCGCATAAGCCGGACCGGACAGCTCTTCATTGAAAGTATGCAGACCGAAACCATTATGGATACACTGCTGAAGGATGCCGCCATACTCGCTCTCTCTTTCGATCACGACGATGTCCTTCAGACCGTTCTCCGCTGCACCCAGGGCTGCAGCAATACCGGCAGATCCTCCGCCGATGATGACCAGTTCATGTTTTTCCATTACAGGTCCTCCTTCGCCACGGCGGCGCAGACATTGGAGCCCGGTTTATCCAGTCTGATGTCTTTCATGTCTTTATGCAGCTGCTCCATCAGGATGTTCGTGACATCCGGCTCACAGAAAGAACCCTGGCATCTGCCCATGCCCGGACGGCAGCGCATCTTGACGCCTTTCAGCGTCTGTGCTCCGCACTTTCTGTTGATCACATCCTTGATCTGTCCCTTGGAGATCTGTTCGCAGCGGCAGATCAGCTTGCCGAAATCCGGATCCTTCCGGATGAGTTCTTCTTTTTCTTCGTCCGACATTTCTTTCATGTCGATGAATGGTTTTCTTCTGATATAGTTTTCTCTCGCCTTGGCATCCTTGAATTTCGGCAGGATCATGTTTTCACAGACATCTTTGGCAATGGCCGGAGCGGAAGTCAGTCCCGGAGATTCGATGCCGGCGACATGAATAAAACCGGAAATCTGATCGTCTTCCTGAATGTAGAAGTCGTTGAGATCGATGTGCGGACGCAGTCCGGCAAAGGTATGGATCAGTTTATGGAACGGGATGTTCTTGACGGTCTTGGCTACTTCGCTTCTGATAAAGTCCAGACCCTCTCCCGTGGAGTCATCTTCGGGGTCCGGCGTAAACTCGCTGTTTGGTCCAAGCAGAACATTGCCGTGAACCGTAGGAACAGCCAGAACGCCTTTTCCTTTTTCCGTCGGGATCGGATAGATCACGCGCTTGACAAAAGATCCGTCCAGATGATCCAAAACAAAGTATTCGCCCTTTTTCGCTTCGACCTTATAAGGAGACGGCCTCAGCATTTCCGTGATCTCATCGCAGTGCGCACCGGCACAGTTGACAATGACCTTCGTTTCGATCTCGTCATTAATGAGAAAATGATCCTGTTTCTTCTCGATCTTCTTTACTTCGTAGTCGAGTCTAAGTTGTGTTCCGTTGAGCATCGCTTCTTCCATGGCGGCGATCGTCACTTCCCACGGAGCGATGATCCCGGTTGTCGGCAGAGACAGGACTTTCGTAACGGCATCAGAAAGGTTCGGTTCATTCTCACGCGCCTTTTCGCCGTCCAGCACTTCATACGGAACGTTTCTTTCGATACATTGTGTGATCAGAGTATCCAGTTTCTTTTCTTCTTCCAAAGAGGTTGCGGCTACATACGCGCCGATCGGAACATAGCGCACCTGCAGCTCTCTGCACAGATCCGGATACATGCGGTTTCCCAGCAGATTATATCTGCATTTCAGGGTGCCGGGTTTCGGATCGTGACCGGAATGAACCATCGCACTGTTGGCGCCGGTAGCTCCTTCAGCTACATCGCTCTCCTTTTCAACTACTAAAACATTCAGATCATACCTGCTTAAACAGTGGGCGATCAATGATCCTGTAATACCTGCACCGATAATCGTTACATCTACCATTACCTTTATTATAAAATAGAAAGACGATTTTGTTATAATAGTAAAGCATGAAAGAGATAAAACTTATCATCTTCGACATGGACGGTACTCTCTACGACATGACCGACATGGCAGAAAACAACTATGAGATCTCGGTAGCCTATCTGATGGATCATTTTCATTACTCTTTTGAGGATGCGAAAGCGTTCCTGGAAGAACATCGGATCTATCCGTACGCTTTTTCGGGTTCCGGATCATCAACGCAGCTTTTTGTTCAGATGGGAGCCGATCTGCGCCACTGGAATGAATACCGGAGCGCTCTTTTCGACTTCGACAGGATCAAAAAAGAGAACGCCATCCGGGAAGAGGATCTGCTGTTTTTCAAGAAGATCGCTCCGATCGTTCTGCTTACCAACAATACAGGTATGAATACAAAATACGTTCTGGATCAGATCGGGATCGATATCTCGATCTTCGACAAGGTTCAGTGCAACGACGATCCGCGTTCGACGATCTCCAAGACTTCAGCCATGATACAGCTGATTGATGATTACCGTGTTCAGCCGGAAGAAGCCCTGTCCATCGGCGACCGTTATCATATCGATGCCGGACCGATGCTGGAGCTGGGAGGAAAGGCGATCGTCGTCAGGAATCCTTTGGCATTCAGAAAGATCATCAGCGAATATCCTGACCTGGAAAGCTGTGAAGAGTATACCTGTTACTTCTGAAACAGGGAAAGATAAAAGTGCATGATCTGCCTGTCGTACAGAAACATGATCAGATAAGCCAGACAGATCGCCGGAGCAAAAGGAATGCAGTGAAACTGCTTCTTTTTTATCATCGGGATCCCGTAGATCATGGCGAACAGGCTGGAAAGAAACATCGTCAGAAGATTCTCCTGAAGATCCATAAAACTGCCCAGTATCAGGATCAGAACGACATCTCCGTACCCCATCATTTCTTTTCCTGTTATTCTTTCACCGTAGAAAATAAAGGCAGAAAGAAAAAGACTGAGCAGGAAAGAGCCGGAGAGTCTGATCAGAAATACAACGGGATCTTCTTTCATCAGAAAACAATGTACGATTCTGATCAGCAGCAGAAAGATCATTGCCCAATCCGGTATCAGCATGCTTTTGGAATCATAGAAGGCGATCAGCAGCATCGTACTTCCTGAAATCAGATATATTGCCAGTTCTCTGCAGCAGTCAAAGCGGCGGCAGATCAGAACATACATCAGACCGCCGAGGATCTCGGAAAAGAAGCAGAAAGGATCGATCTTCTTTCCGCAGCGGCGGCATCTTCCTTTCAGAAACAGAAAGCTGAATACCGGGATCAGATCAATGGCCTCTAAAACACAGGAACACTCCGTACACCTGCTTCTTCCCAGAATACTCTCCTTCCGGATCATCCGATCGCAGATACAGTTCAGAAAACTCCCCATTGCACTGCCGCAGAAAAACAGTATCGCTCCGATGTACAGTTTGTTTCTCACGCCTTCATCCTATCAGGAAACTATTCAGGACTGTTCTCATGTTTTGATCAGAAATGTATCATTTTCTTCTCATAGAACAACTGCCTCGTCTTTAGTAAAAGACGGCTATGCTATAATTTCCTTGACAGAGAGTGTTCCTGAAGGAGGACCTTATGAAAGAATTCAAATGCGTCGTAACAAATCCGATCGGCATCCACGCAAGACATGCCGCCCTGCTGGCTCAGCTCTGCGTCAGCCTGAAAAGCTCCGTCACGCTTTTCTGCAATGATAAGCAGGCCAACGGGAACAATGTCCTGGAGATCCTGGCTTTGAATGCCCGAAAAGGAGATTCGGTAACGGTTAGAGTGGAAGGCGAAAACGAAGAGGAAGATACTTTAAAAGTCAAGAAGCAGCTCTGCGAAAAGGACTGCAGCGAAGAGACGGCAACAAGCATTCTGAAGATCGCTTTCTATAATACAAAAGACTACGATCGGACATTCTTTTCTCAGCTGGAAAAAGAAAAAGGTCCGGGAACCTACAACTGTGAGATCACTTATCTGGAATCCAGACTGACAAAGGAAACGGCATCCCT
>JAFZQL010000064.1 GCA_017620435.1 Erysipelotrichaceae bacterium | reverse complement strand
TCGGGAAATAGCCCAGCAGAGGCTTGAATTCCTTGCGCATCAGGGCATTACTGACTTCATTCATTGTACCGTCTCCGCCGAAAACGCATACCACATCGTACTTTGTTCTGTTTTTCAGCAGATATTTTTCCGCATCGTTCTTCGACTGGGTCACATAGGTCGTGACCGTGTAGCCGTTCCTGCAGAAAATGTCGATCGCATCCAGAAGATGCGCCTTGGAGTTCTTCATGCCCGATCTGGCGTTGATCAGCATCAGCAGTTTCATACTTTCATTCTATAATGAACCGGATATTTTGCAATCCAAATGCGTCATAAAACGCTATATAATACAGATATGAAAGAAATCAGTGCCGGAGCTGTGCTCTATACGGTAAGACAGAACGAGATCCTGTATCTGCTGATCAGGGATTTCCATGGCAACTACGGCTTTCCGAAAGGGCACCTGGAAGAGGGCGAGACTCTAAAGGAAGCCGCAGAAAGGGAGATCCGGGAAGAAGTCGGTCTGGATGTTGAGACAGACACGGATTTCAGAGAAGATCTGTACTACATCATGCCTAACGGCATCGAAAAACAGGCCGTATACTTCATCGGCAGATTCGCTGATCAGAATTACAGAAAACAGGAAGAAGAAGTCGATGAGATCCTCCTGCTTCCCTACGAAGAAGCATACCGGACCATTACTTTTGACAATATGAGAGAAGTGCTCGCAAAAGGCGACCGCTACATCAGGGAGGACCATCATGAATAAAAAAGAACTCTTACAGACGCTGAAATTCACCCTCTTCTCCATCTCTGCCGGAGTCATTCAGATCGTATCCTTTACGCTGCTGAATGAACTGCTGAAACTGAAATGGTGGCCAAGCTATCTGATCTCTCTGATCCTTTCCGTACTCTGGAACTTTACCCTCAACAGGAAATTCACCTTCCAGTCCGCTTCCAATGTCCCGGTAGCGATGCTGAAAGTATTCGCCTACTACTGCGTTTTCACACCGCTGTCTACCCTGTTGGGTAACTGGCTGGTATCCCTGGGATGGAACGACTACCTGGTTACGGGGATAAACATGCTGATCAACCTGGTAACGGAATTCCTCTATCAGAAGTATTACGTTTTCAAAGATGCATTAAAGAAATAAACCATGGAACAGGATAAGAAAAACACCAGAAATCAGGGAATAGACTTATTACGGATCATATTGATATTCATGGTCTGTATTCAGCATGTCGTAACAAAAGCCGATATTATGAATACCGGCACCAATCCCAATGCTTACGTCTACTGGTTCATTGACATGTTCTGCTGCTGCGCGGTTGATTCTTATGCAATGATCAGCGGATATGTGTCGAATAAAAACACGATCCAGTATAAAAGGATCGTCAGCCTGTGGCTGCAGGCAATATTCTATTCATTTGCTGTTTCACTCATCATGAATCTTTTCTTTTTCAAGAAAGAGCTCAGTCTGTCTTTTGTCATAAAATCGCTTATGCCGATCACGAATAATACATTCTGGTACATTACGGCATATATCCCTCTTCTGTTTCTTATGCCTTTCATAAACAGACATATAGATAGTCTGGAAGATAAAGAACTGAAAGAACTGTTTGTCGTGATCCTGTATGTTTTTTCTTTTCTGGCTTTGCTGGGTGACAGCTGGTCTTCCTACGGATACAGCTGTATCTGGATCGTGATCCTGTATGTTATCGGAAGAATTATCCAGAAAATCAATCTGTTCAAAAGACTGCAGAGTTCCTCTTTACTGCTTCTCTATCTGTTGAGCATCGCTGTAACCTGGCTGTCATTCTACATCACCGGCATACCTAGGATGGAAGAATACATCTCTCCGACGATCATGTTATGTGCCATGATCCTGGTCGTTGTTTTTTCAAGGATCGGCATGCAGAACGGATCGGTTCGTAAAATCAGCGCACTGACTCTGGGAATCTATCTGCTGCAGGGAAATCCGTATTTCTCTCAGTTCTATTTCCAGAAAGTCCTTCCATTGGATGGCATCAATCTTTTACCGACTTTGCTGCTTGTCTTTCTGAAATCACTGCTGCTGATGATGATCGGCTGTGCAGTGGAACAGGCAAGACTCTTGATATTCAGAATTTTAAAAATCGATAAACTGGAATCCGTGTTATCGAAGATCCTAGAATCAATCATCGACAGACTGCAGGTAATTCTGGAATATCTGTTATGACATGCATCTGAAAAGAATCATAAAAAAGGAGAACTATTCGTTCTCCTTTAGTTTGTTTACTGTCATTTCCAGAGCCTGCGCACCCAGAAGGATCGTTCTGTAACAGCCTTCTTCCTTCGTGTGGTATTTCGGCTTCAGTTCGGCGCAGGAGAGTCCTTCCAGATGATTCCTGAAAGTCCTTACCGTTTCCTGTATCTTCGGCCTGACAGATCCTTTTTCTTCCTTGGCGCTTCTCTGGACGATCATCCTGGAGATCACCGCCACATCTGCAACCAGAGCTCCGCACACCAGTCCCGAAAACATGCCTCCCCCGAATCCGCCGAACAGTTTCATATCCTCTTGTTTCACATCCAGATGATAGTAGTCGTTTGCCGCATGAATGATCGTCTCCGCGCAGTTGTAGTTCTCATCAAAGTAGTAATGATGCACCAGTTCTTCCAGTCCGCTCATCTTCATCCTCCATATGCTTCTGTTATCATTCTACCATTCTGTACTATAATGAATACAGCAATTCGAGGTAAGAAAATGGATAAAACAAACATCAGGATCACAATGGAAAACGGCAAGACGATGGAAGCGGAACTCTATCCGGAATACGCTCCGTTAACGGTAGAGAACTTCATCGAACTGATCAATGAACACTTCTTTGACGGACTGATCTTTCACAGAGTCATTAAGGGTTTCATGATCCAGGGAGGCGATCCTACCGGTACAGGTATGGGCGGCAGCGAGAAGACGATCAGAGGAGAATTTGAATCCAACGGATGGCAGAACGATCTGAAGCACAGCAGAGGCGTGCTTTCCATGGCCAGAACGATGGATCCGGATTCCGCATCTTCCCAGTTCTTCATCATGCATCAGGATGCTCCGCATCTGGATGGCCAGTATGCGGCATTCGGTAAAGTAGTCAAGGGAATCGAAACCGTCGACGAGATCGCCAACGTCAGAACAGACTACCGCGATAAACCGCTGGAAGAACAAAGAATCAAAACGATTGAAATCATATAAAAAGCTGTCCATCTGACAGCTTTTTTTAATTATCGAACTGCAGCTGATACAGTTTCCAGTAGTATCCTCTGTTCTTCAGCAGTTCCTGATGATTGCCTCTTTCGACGATCTCCCCGTTCTGCAGAACGATGATCTGATCGGCGTGCTGAATGGTGGAAAGTCTGTGTGCCACTACCAGCATCGTTCCGATGCTCTTCATCTTCTCCAGAGACTGCTGTATGAGAACCTCAGTCTCGGTATCGATATTGGCAGTCGCTTCATCCAGGATCAGGATCTGCGGCTTATGAATGACCGTTCTGGCAAATGACAGCAGCTGTCTTTGACCCTGGGATAGGTTCTCGCCCTTTTCGATCAGTTCTTCATCGACGCCTTTTGGAAGTCTGCTGATGAAACTGTCCGCATTGACATAACGGCAGGCTTCATCGATATCTTCTTTCGTAAAGCTCTCGTCATGCAGCGTCACATTATCCGCAATCGTTCCCGAGAACAGGAAGACATCTTGAAGCATCTGTCCGACCGCCCTTCTTAAAGAAGCGATCTTGATGTCGTTGATGTTGATCCCGTCAATCAGGATCTCGCCCTTCTGCACTTCGTAGTTTCTGACGATCAGCGAAAGGATCGTCGTCTTGCCTGCGCCGGTCGCACCGACAAAGGCACAGGTCTGCTTCGGTTCGATTACGAAGGATACGTCCTTCAGGATCCAGTTCTCATCCGTATAGGCAAACCAGACGTTCTTGAATTCGATCCTGCCTTCGAAATGTTCGATCTGTATCGCGTTCGGCTTATCCAGAACATCCGGCTGCACATCCAGGAGGTTGAAGATCCTTTCAGAAGCTGTTATAGCCTTCTGCAGGGCGTTGAGCTGGTCAGCCAGATTCTGGATCGGATTAAAGAACTTGGACAGATACATGAAGAAGGCCACGATCTCTCCCGGAGACAGGCCGTATCTGATGCCCTGTGCGAAACAGATGGCGATGGCGGAAGTATAGATGAACGAGATCAGCGGACGGTAAGTACCGAATGCCTTGATGACATTGAAACGCTGCTTTCTCAGGGCTTCGTTCTTTTCATTGAACTGTTCTTCCTTGGTCAGTTCCTGGTTGAAGACCTGTGTCATCTTCATGCCTGCCAGATTTTCGGATAAGAAAGTATTCAGATCCGAAATACAGGCTCTTTCTTTCCGGAAGATCTCCCGTACCATTCTGGAGAAAACGTAGGAAACAACAAAGACGATAGCTACGACACCCAGTAATGATATCGACAAGGACGGCGAGATAAAGAACATGATCACATAGACTCCGACCAGAGTAGTCAAATCCCTCAGGATCCTGACCAGGACTCCGGTAAACAGGTCGGACATGGAAGCGGTATAGGAAGTGACTCTGGTAACCAGAGAACCCACCGGCATCTCGTTGAACTGATTCAGAGACATGTTTTCGATGTGCTCAAAGATCTCGTTTCTTAAACGGTAGATGATACGCTGTCCGCAGTTCTGCAGGATCATTGATTCGAAATACAGGAAAGTCTGATTGATGCACATGATCACAAAGGAAAGCAGGACCAGATTCATGATCACGGACATACTGATGTTTTCTTTTACCAGTTCGTCGGTGATCCTGCTGGTGAATAACGGAGAGATGCTGTCGAACAATACATTCAGCACAAGCAATACCAAAGCCAGGATGAATCCACCCTTTTCTGAACTGATATACTTGAGTGTCCTTCTGATGATGACATTCAAGGGCAGCTTATGGTCGCCTTTTAGTTTTTCCAGTTCGTCATTCATTACAGTTCACTCTCCAGTTTCTGCAGATAGACCATCTTCTGATAAGTGGGAGAGGTCTTCATCAGTCTTGCAGGAGTATCAAAAGCTTCTACCG